>JAQYCY010000117.1:0-6434 GCA_028724485.1 Bacillota bacterium
TTTTAAATATTGCTATTTAAAACTTAAAAGAAAATTAAAGAAAATAGAAAAGTTAATTAAAAAAAGCTCAATGAAAATATGTTTGATGAAAGATTTTTAAGACAAAACATAAGTTTTGACATTTTACGCATTATTGCCCCTTACGGGCATTTTGAAAAACAAAACCCTGCCATACGGCAGGGTTTAACTTTAAATGCTAATAATATTATTTTTCTTCGCTTTTGTTTTCTTCGACAGGAGCTTCGACTACTTCTTCGACTACCTCTTCGGTAACTTCAACTTCGGCTTCGCCGTCTTCACGATATTTCTTGCCGCGCTTCTTCTTTGCAGGAGCTTCGACGGTGTCTTCGGCTTGAATAACTTCTTCTTTTGCTTCTTCGACAGGAGCGGCGGTTTCAGCTACAGGAGCAGGTTGAACAGGGTCCAAAACTGCGCCGATACCGTTTCTTTCGATGACGATAAGCGTCGGATTTGCATCCGTACCTACGTTAATCGTAACGGTGTTTGCGGTAGCGTCCAAAGCGGTGATTTTTCCGATAAGTCTACCGATAGTCATAACCTTTGTGCCGACTCTGATTGAGTTCATCATTTCTTGTTGTTGCTTTTGACGTTTCTTTTGAGGAATGATTGTCATAACAATCATAGCAACCAAAAATACGCCGAGTATAACGAGAATAATCCAGTTGGTATTGCCGTTTGCCAAGATGGTGTTTGCCATTTTTATATCTCCTTTAAGAGTTCATTTTGTATCAAACAAATATTACTATAATTTTTGACGATTGGCAAGCAAAATAACGAGAATAGCTTGTTATATGTTAAACCAAAAGGCATTTTTTTGTCAATTTAGCGTTATTTGCAATCTACTTTTACAAGTTAGCACCTATTTATTAAAATAAACTTAAATAGGTTTTTGCCTTAGATAGTAAACAAAAACAAATATTTTTGTCCGTTTTCGTGGTTTGTTCCCATTTACGCTTCGTGGTTTGTTTCCATTTGCATTTCGCGGTTTGTTTCCGTTTGTGTCAATAGGTTTTAAAACCTGACGGTTATGATTTGTCACACGCTCAAAGTCCGTTTCTATCCTTCAAACTTCTTCAAGAACTCGTCTTTAAAATCGAGATAGCGGTCTTCCATAATCGCCTGACGAACTTGCGCCGTGAGTCTTTGCAAAAATCTTATGTTGTGAATTGATAGCAATCTTCCGCCGAGTATCTCGTTTGCATTGATAAGGTGTCTTATGTAGGCTCTTGAATAGTTCTTGCAAGCGTAGCAATCGCAACCGTCTTCTATAGGATTGAAATCTTCCTTAAACGGCGCGTTTCTTATCGTCAGATAGCCATCCATAGTCATAGCCGTGCCGTTTCTTGCGATTCTTGTCGGCAACACGCAATCGAACATATCGACTCCCCTTGCGACGCTCTCGACGATATAATCCGCCGTGCCGACGCCCATTAAATAATGCGGCATCTCTTTCGGTAAATGCGGCTTTAAAACGTCGAGCATTCTGTACATCGTTTCCGAATCTTCACCGACGGATAAACCGCCGATTGCTATTCCGCATTTTGCATAAGGAATAGTCCTTTCCAAACTTTCAAGCCGCAAATCTTCAAACATATTGCCCTGCACAATCGGAAACATAATTTGGTGCGGTTTAAGTTCAATCTTACTGCAACGGTCAAGCCAGCTAAGCGTGCGTTCCATAGCCTCCGCCGCTTTCTTTTTTGAAATGCCCGGTTCGGAACATTCATCAAACGCCATGCAAATGTCCGCTCCCAATGCTCTTTGAATTCCCATAACCTTTTCGGGTGTAAAAAGATGTTTAGAGCCGTCGATGATACTGTTGAAATACATTCCCTCATCAGTCAGTTTTCTCGTTTTCGACAGCGAAAAAACCTGAAAACCGCCGCTGTCCGTCAAAATAGCGCCGTCCCAATTCATAAACTTATGCAAGCCGCCCGCCTTTTCGACAAGCTCTTCGCCCGGTCTTAAATAAAGATGATAGGTGTTTGACAAAAGAATTTGCGAACCCGTCGCTTTGACTTCTTCGGGCGAAAGCGATTTGACGGTAGCTTTCGTGCCGACAGGCATAAAGCACGGCGTATCGATGACGCCGTGGTCGGTGTAAAGTTTGCCTACTCTTGCTCCCGACTGTTTACAAACGTGTATAACTTCAAATTTCATATATTCTCCTAATAGAAAAACGAGCTGTCTCCGAACGAGAAAAATCTGTATTTATTTTCTACTGCGGTTTTGTAAACTCGCATAGTTTCTTCTCTGCCGCAAAACGCCGACACAAGCATAATGAGCGTCGATTCGGGCAAGTGAAAATTTGTGATTAACGCGTCTACCGCCTTAAACTTGTAGCCGGGATAAATGAAAATATCCGTAGCTCCTTTTTTAGGCGTAACGAATCCGTTTTCGTCGGCAACGCTTTCGAGCGTTCTTACGCTTGTCGTTCCCACGCAAATAATTCGCCTGCCTTCCCTTTTGGCTTTATTGATTTTTTCGGCGTTAAGCGAGTCGATTTCGTATTCTTCGGTGTGCATTTTATGTTCTAAAATATTATCGCATTTTACAGGTCTGAACGTTCCTAAGCCGATATGCAATAAAACTGTCGCAAATTCAACGCCCTTATCTTCAAGTTTTTTCATAAGTTCCGGCGTAAAATGAAGCCCTGCCGTAGGAGCCGCCGCCGAGCCGTCGATTTTGGAATAAACCGTCTGATAACGCTCCTTGTCTTTTAAGGTTTCCTTTATATAAGGCGGAAGCGGCATATTGCCTACTCTTGACAAAATGTCTTCAAAAACGCCGTTAAAACTAAATTCTACTTCTCTTACGCCGTCATCTAAAATTCCGAGTACTTTAAGACTAAGTTCGTCCGATATTTTAAGTTCTTCGCCTATTTTGAGTTTTCTTGCAGGACGAACAAGCACTTGCCACTTTGTGTAGTCTTCTCTCTTTAAAAGGAAAACTTCAAAAACGGTGTCTTTTCCGTCCTTTTTTCCGAACAACCTTGCAGGAATAACTCTCGTGTTGTTTATGACAAGAAGGTCGCCCTTTTTTAAATAGTCGATAATATCGTAAAAATGTTTATGTTCGATTTCGCCTGTCGCTTTGTTATAGCAAAGCAATCTCGAACTGTCACGCGGCTCAGCCGGCGTCTGCGCAATCAGTTCGGGCGGCAAATCATAATAAAAATCGTGCGTACTAAGTGTTTCGCTCATAATTTCTTCCCAAAATGTTCGTATGCCTTTTCGGTGGCAATTCTGCCCCGCGGCGTTCTGGCTATAAAGCCGAGACTGATAAGATAAGGTTCGATTACGTCTTCGATAGTCGTTGCTTCTTCGCTCGTTGCCGCCGCAATCGTATCGAGTCCGACAGGTCCTCCGCCGAATTTATCGATAATCGTATTCAAAACTTCCTTATCGCTTCTATCCAAGCCCAAATCGTCTATATCGAGTTCGTTTAAAGCTGTTTTTGCAATCTCTAAATCGACTTTGTCTTTTCCGTATACCTGCGCAAAGTCGCGGACTCTCTTTAAAATTCTGTTCGCTATTCTCGGCGTACCGCGGCTTCGTCTTGCAATTTCTCCTGCCGCTTCATAGTCGATTTCCGTGTCTAACAATCTGGCAGAGCGTTGTACAATCGAAAGCAGTTCAGTCGGCGTGTACATTTCAAGTTTGAATAAAACGCCGAATCGGTCGCGAAGCGGACTCGACAGCATACCCGCTCTCGTCGTTGCTCCTATTAAGGTGAATTTCGGAATGCTAAGTCTTACGCTTCTTGCCGACGGACCTTTGCCTATAACAAAATCAAGGCTGAAATCTTCCATGGCAGGATAAAGCACTTCTTCTATGCTCTTATTGAGGCGGTGAATTTCGTCGATAAAAAGAACGTCGCCCTCGCTAAGGTTTGTAAGTATAGCGGCAAGGTCGGCGGCTCGTTCTATGGCAGGCCCTGACGTAACTTTGATTTGCGCCGACATTTCCTGCGCTATTATGTGAGCAAGCGTTGTTTTTCCAAGCCCCGGCGGTCCTGACAATAGAACGTGGTCAAGACTGTCGCCACGCTTTCTCGCCGCCGTCATATATACGTTTAAATTTGACTTTATCTGTTCCTGCCCGACGTAATCGGCAAGCGTCTTCGGTCTTAAAGTAATTTCCGAAAAATCGCCGTCCGTCATCGTTGAACTAATTAGTCTTTCGTCGCTTTCCATAATCTATCCTTTTACATTCTTTTGAGAACGTACGCAATGATATTTTCAAGTCCCGACACTTCTTTTGCCGCATCGAGTGCAAGGCGCGTCGCTTCCTGCTTAGACAATCCGAGCGAAGTCAAAGCAAAGACCGCATCGTCGATGTCCGACGGGTCGGACGGCAAGTTTTCTTTAAGCAAAGGAAGCGATGCGTGAGCCTTAAATTGTTCTTTAAGTTCAAGCACTATGCGTTCCGCCGTCTTTTTACCTAGTCCTTTGATTTTTGTAAGCATATTGACGTTCCCGCTTGCGACGTAAGAAAGCAACTCGCTAAGCGGATAACCGCCAAGTACGCCCATAGCCGACTTTGCGCCAACGCCCGAAACGGTGATTAGCTTTTCAAAAAAGTTTTTTTCTTCCTGAGTTTTAAATCCGTAAAGCATAAACACGTCTTCTTTGACGTAGAGATACGTCAGAAGTTTCATTGTTTCGCCTACAACCGCGCTTGCTTCGGTAAAAACCGAAACGTAGATTTGATAGCCTATTCCGTTGTTTTCAATCACGACAGCGCCGTTTCCCTTTGCCGCCACGATTCCCTTTATATATGCGTACATATTATCTCCTTAAATTTAGTCCGCCCACCTTAAACTGACTTGTAAGCCTGCCCGTTTGCGCGTGCGTCAAAGCAACCGCCAAAGCGTCCGCCGCATCGTCGGGCGTCGGCGGTTTTTTAAGTCCCAAAAGCATTTGCGTCATAAGTTGCATCTGCCTTTTGTCCGCGCTTCCGCTTCCCGTTAAGGCAAGTTTTATTTGATTTGGCGTATATTCGAAAAGTTTGTCGCCGAGCATTTTGTAGGCAGTCAAAAGAATGACTCCTCTTGCCTCGGCAACGGCGATACCCGTCGTTACGTTTTTTGTAAAGAACAATTCTTCGACAGCCATTTCGTCGGGCTTGAATTTTTCAAACAAGCCTATAACGGCGTTTTCCAAGTCAAGCAATCTTTTTGGCAAAGCGTCGTCCTTGCTTGTCTTCACAACGCCGTAATCGACCGTGACAAAATTGCCTTTGTCATAATCGATAACGCCGTAGCCCATAGTCCCGATACCGGGGTCGATACCCAAAATTCTCATTAGCCTTTCAAAATACTGTTTTCGGTTGCCGCGTCAAAAAGCATAATCTTTTCGACTTTCGGCAAAATCTCGGCTTCGTCGCACTTGTCGCCGAGCATTTTTACACCGCTTTCAAATTCCGTCAAAAACTGCTTTCCGACGCAAATCGAAATTGTTGCCTTTTGTTTTATTCCGCTCTCGGACTTATAAACGTCTTCTGCGTGCATTCCGATAAGCACTTCCGCTCCGATATAACTCTCTGTCAATAAACGTTTTTTAAGGCACGAAACGTCAAGCGGCATTCCTAAAAAATCAAGCGTCAGTTTGCCGTCAGATTCGCAAAGTTTGCCCTTTATGCAAAACGCCGACTCGTCCACGGCTTCGAGCGCCCAATAGCTTTGCGGTTTTGAATAAATTTCGTCGGCACGGCCTATCTGCTTTATGCCGTATTCGTTCATTATCATAACTTTATCGGCAATCGACAACGCTTCGTTTCTGTCCGTCGTTGAATAAATTATCGTCTTTTTGCTGTTTTTAAGATAAACGGCAAGCTCTTTCCAAAGAGTTTCCCTTGTGCCTTTGGGCAGACCGCCGAGTAAATCGTCAATGAGCAAAACGGACGCCGACCGCATAAGCGTTCTCGATAAAGTCACAAGTTTTCTTTCTTCAAGAGTAAGCCTTTTGATTTTGTAGTTCAAAATCGAATGTAAATGAAACACGTTTGCGACTTCGATAACCTTTTTAGCTATTTCTTTTTTGTCGACTTTGCGTATTTTGAGCGGATAAGCAAGGTTGTCGAAAACCGTGTAGTTTTCAAACAATGCGCCGTCGTCAAACAGCATCATAACGTCGTCTTGCTTGGTCTTTAAAGGTTTGCCGTCGAACTCGATTTTCCCGTCGAAGTCCGTCACCCCCGCTACGCATTTTAACAGCGTGGTTTTGCCTGCGCCCACGCCGCCGAGTAGCGACATGATTTCACCGTCTGCCAAATGAAATTGCAGACCGCAAAATACGCTTTTCCCATAGCTATACGTTTTTGAAAAGTCAGCGTCAATTCTCATAACACGTCAAGCGGCTTTCCGTAGCCGTCCAAAAAGGTTTCGATAAAAAAGTCCACTTCGCTCATTTT
>JAQYCY010000118.1:0-13730 GCA_028724485.1 Bacillota bacterium
ATTTTGGTAGAACTCCAACCAAGGTCATCAATTATGACAAGCGGCTATGACGGCAATGCCGTATCCGACGTAAACAATACACAAAACTATAACGACCAAAATCTTAATAACCAAAATTTCAACAATTAGTTATTAAAAAAATTAAAATTTAAAAATGTAAATTAAAATTTAAAACGTAATCGATTTTTAAAAAGTAATTAACTATTTTAAACTATAATCGTGTCTATTTAAAATTAAAAATGCAATTTGTAATTTAAAAAATTTAATTTACAGTCTTATACTTCACTTATTAAGTCTTCCAAAATACTGTCATTACTCCAGCAACAGCTTAGCGCAGCTACGTAATCATGCAATAATTTATCAGCTATATCATTGTTCCAATATGTAAATCTCGCTTTACCTTTATTTTTTAAGTGATATATTTCTTGTTCTATCGAAGAACGAGATTTATTAAACACTATTCCACCGAGCTTTGATAAAAAAGTTTGAACAGTCTCCTGTTTTTATACTATTCTTTAAACATAATTCCTTTACTTTCGCAAAAGGCGTAAAATTTGCCTTGCGAAACGATTTGCGGTTCGCGGTTGTCCTTTTCCCAACGACAGATTGTTGCATAAGATACGCCGAGTTGCTTTGCCAATGCCTCCTGCGTTAAAAGAAGTTTCATTCTTGCATATTTTACTTTTTCTGAAAATTTCATAGTACACCTCATTGTTCGTCCAAGCCGTCGGATAGCTTAGGAGCCTCTTCCGCCAAAACCTTCATTTGACGGATCGCCGCTTTATTCAGTTCCATAAGTCGTTCCGGTTGACTTAATCCGCGTTCTATCAGATATGCGTTCAGATTTTCAAGATTAGAAAGACATACAAGTTGCGACACTTCGGCATAATCGCGAATATTACCTTTTTTATCAGGGTTTTTATCTTTCCATTCACGCGCGGTCATACCGAATAAGGCAACGTTCAGAACGTCGGCTTCGCTTGCGTAAACAAAAGACGCTTGCTCTTTTGAAATTTCAAGCGGAATAATGATATTATCCTTAATGGCGTCTGTATGGATACGATAGTTTATCTTCGCCAGTTCGCGTTTAACCGTCCATCCGAGTTGCTTTTGCTCGTCCGCTTTGAGTCTTTGGAATTCTTTGATAATATATAAATTGATTTCGGGCGAAATCCAAGATGCAAATTGCAGGGCAATATCTTTGTGCGCATAAGTGCCGCCGTTATATTTTCCCGCTTTTGAAATGATTCCGATAGCGTTTACACCGCCTATCCATTTTTTCGGCGTCATTGTAAAGTAATTATGACCGGCTTCGCTTCTAAACGTATCGAATTCGACACGGTTAAAATTTGGATTATTCAATTGCTCCCACAACCCTATATATTGAATCGTATCGATTCTGCGCATCCAATTCTGTATAACGAATCGCGGATCTTCGGCATTTTTATATCTTGCAATATCCGTAAGAGAAAAATAATCGTCTTTATTGATATGGATTTCCTGATCTAATACGGTAATTTCTTTGCTTTTCATTCGTTTGCGACCTTCTCATAAATTTTATTATATTATAACACATTTTGACAACAAAATCAAGCACAAAGTATGTGTGAGCATAATGATTCTTCTGAAAACAAGTAAAGAGCCCGCTTTCGGACTCTTTACATTACGAACTCGCTGTTTCAATTTTTATTTTTTTGTTTTCCCCAAGATTAAATACCTTAAGCGAACTGTAATAAATAGTTTAAAAAAAGAAATAAGTAAATTAAACTATTTAAAAATTAAACAATCGACTTAAAACTAACGACTTAAAACTAAAATTAAAAATTTTGGCACACAATTTTAGACATAATTTCTTATTACAAAAAAACCGCCTATAATCGCTTTCTATAATCGCTACATCGTAATTAAATTTAAAATTTATAAATGAATAAATATGCGTAGTTATCCACATTTGTCCACATTTTGGTGGATAACTCGGTTTACAACTATGACAAATTGACAATTTTTGTGTAATTTCAACATAGTCTATGAAATTTTTATTATACTTTTCGCATAGCCGCTACTTACGAAAAAACAGTGTTTTTTCATTTATCATAAGATATTTACATTTATCTAATTGCTTTTTAGCGATGTTCAAAACTATTTTAAGACACAAATTTAATAAAAAAACTTGACCTTGCAAAAATCACGGTCAAGTAGTTTAATCTGTTTAAACTTATTAGATTACACCACACAATTAGCTTCGGCTGCTAACGGTCTACCGAGCGTAAAACTAATTCAGTTATGCTAATACCCAAGCTAAATTAACAAAATTAACTATGCAGTCATAAATTTTCTCAATTTCTCGATAGCGTTTTTTTCAAGTCGCGATACCTGCGCTTGTGAAATTCCCGTCGTCTGAGAAATTTCGGTTTGTGTTTTTCCGTAAAAATAACGAAGCGCAAGCACTTGCTTCTCTCTTTTCGGAATTGTTTCCAAAGCGTCAGCCAGCGTTATATTTTCCGTCCAACTCTCGGTTGTCGATTTTACGTCGGCTACTTGGTCTATAATCATAAGGCTGTCTTCTCCGTTCCCCACGCTGTCGAAAATCGAAACAGGCTCGGAAACGGCGTCTAAGGCGCAAGCGATATCCCTTTCGGACACGTCAAGCTCTTTTGCTATTTCATAAAGTGACGGTTCGCCGCCGTCAATACTCTCTTGCAAACGTTCCTTGACTTTAAGCGCGTTGTAGGCAATATCTCTTACGTTTCTTGAAACTTTTATCGAAGTTCTGTCACGCAAAAATCTCTTTATTTCACCGATAATCATCGGAACGGCATAGGTCGAAAATTTCAAGCCCAAACTGTAATCGAAGTTTTCAAGCGCCTTTAAGAGTCCGACATAGCCCACCTGAAACAAATCGTCGCTACACACTCCGCAACGAGAAAATCTGCCCACAATGGACAAAACAAGTCGCATATTCGCCGTCAAAAACTCTTCTCTTGCAACAGCGTCACCTTGCTCTATTCGCTTTAAAAGAGCGTCGCATTCTTTTGCCGTTAGTTTTGGCAAACTACCCGTATCTATTCCGCAAATTTCAACTTTATGCATATTTTCTCCTATGTATTGCGGTAGTTTCCAAAATTTAGTATTTATTAAGTTTAAACTTTTATTCGTTTTTTATTTATTCTTTTTTAATTTAATTTGTTATTTTTAATCACAAATTTTTTCTGTTTTTTAAATCATACTTTCCATTATGGAAAAACAAAAAGCGGTTCAAATTAAGCATTGACAAAAAAAACGATAATCATTCAAGTTTCGATATTTCTCTTTTTAGTTTTGCAACGATTTTCTTTTCAAGTCTTGAAATATACGATTGACTTATCCCCATCATTTCCGCAATTTCTTTTTGCGTCTTTTCTTCTTTTCCGCCCAAACCGAACCGCATTTCCACAATTTCTCGCTCGCGTTTAGGTAGTTTTTCAAACGTCTTTTTCAGCATTTCCTTTTCACTGCCTGCTTCGACGTCGTTATAAATTGCGTCGCTGTCCGTGCCTAAAACGTCGGACAGCAATAGAGTGTTTCCTTCCCAATCGACGTTTAGCGGCTCGTCCAAAGATATTTCGCCTTTTAACCTACTAGTCTTTCTAAGGTGCATCAAAATTTCGTTTTCGATGCATCTTGAAGCATACGTTGCAAGTTTTATGTTTTTGTTGCTGTTGAAGCTGTTCACCGCTTTTATCAGTCCAATCGTGCCGATAGAAATCAAATCTTCCATATCGACGCCGGTGTTGTCAAATCTTTTTGCTATGTAGACAACAAGACGCAAATTTCGTTCTATAAGCAAGCTCCTTGCGTTTTCGTCACCGCCCATAAACTTTTCGATAGCTTCGTTTTCTTCGTCGGCGTTGAGCGGCGACGGCAATGCTTCTCCGCTACTTATATACATAGTATCGAAATCTATGTCACCGAGATTGAAAAAGTTTATCACTTTTCTAAGCAAATTCTTGATTTTTTCTCTTAACGAGATTTTCATATTCCCCTCCGTTTGCCGTAAATTTTGGCTTGTTTATCTATTGAAACAATTCCTTTTTTAGATTTGTTAATATTTTCGTTTTAGGCTTATTTATCATTATGTTTTAGGTTTGTTTATCATTATGTTTTAGGTTCGTTTTTCTTTTTTCAAGTTTAATTTTCATTTTATTTTAGGCTTGTTTATCTTTCCGTTTGTCGGTTGCGACTTAGCAAAACGAATTATGTAAAACGACGTCGTATCCGTGATAATTTTCCTTTGACACCGCCACCAAAAAATCTTTTTTGACAGACACGTCTTTTCCCTTCGCAAGTTCGATTTTTTCGGGAGTCAGCAGTTTTAGCGACGCCGTTCCGCCGACCGTTTTCACGGTTATTTCTCTGTCGCTTTTTGAAACGAACCTGTCGCCGAGTTTTTTTGACAAAACCACAACGGGTTTAAGCGTTGTTTTGTCGCTAAGCGAATTTCCCGTGTCGTAAAGTCCTTTCAGCTCATACTTTTCGCCGTATAGATACAGCGTTACTTTGTCTATTCTTCGCCCCGACCTGCGTTTTAACATTTGCTTTATAAAATACGTCACAAACAGGCATCCTAAAACCGTAAATCCGTACGCTATACTGCTTGTGATTTTCAGTCCGCTAAGATAAATTATTCCCATAGTCGCGCCGCCAAGTGCAAACGTTATGCCCGTAAAAATCAATAAGCCGAAGAAATACTCTTTTGCTGTCTTAAAAGAAAAAAATATCAAAACCATAATCGGCGACAGTAAAACGGCAACTAAATACTTAAGGTTCCCTATAAGCGGATATGCAATCGCTATCGCCGCTCCAAAAACAGCCGCCAAAATCGACCTGAATTTTTTAAATTCTTTTTTAGCCGCCCATATCGTCAGATAAATTATAAAAAGGTCAACAATAAAATTATTTATAAAAACAACTTCAATATAAACCATATTAAAGTTATAAGGCAAAAAAATCGAAAAAACCTTTCGTTTATGGCGAAAGGTAAAAATTTTGCCGCGAATAAACGAGTTGCTTTTTTCAAATATCGATAAATTAGCTAAATAAAAGAAGATAGCGTAAAAACCTACTAATTTGAATAATTTGATTTAAAGACGGCTTTGGGGAAATGTCGATAAATTAGCTAAATTAAAGTAAAAATAAAAAACACCTTTCGGTGCTTTTTATTTTGTTCATTATCAAGCTAAAAATTAAGCTAAAAAGTTAATCGCTGTGCCAAAAATTAGTCATTAAATTAAAACTAACTAGCAACGGTTCATACAAGGTAAAACAATATTTTTATTGAACCGCCTAAGCACAACGATAACAATAAGTTTAAAACAAACAATAAAATCTGATATGCAAGTAGCATTGCAAACTAAATTTGTCTTAAACAAACTATCTGTTGCCGTTGTTGTTATTGCCGTTATAAACTTTTTGAAGGAACGGAGGAATTCCGCTGTTGTTTACGCCCATTCTCGATGACGAAACCGTCGAAGAATTGGTGCTTGGCGTAGGGTTTCTTCTGATTTCAGGCGTAACGTAAGGATTTGCCATAGGGCGATACGTATTGTTTGCGTAAACAGATCTCGATTCGGTTTGCGCTACTGCAGGTTTTTCTTCTTGCGCGCCGCCAAGGCTTCCACCTGTTGCAATAACCGTAATTTCGATATCTTTTTTGCCTTCTCTAAGACCTGTACCGACAATAATGTTTGCCTTAGGGTCAACGACTTGTCTGATTATGTCGCAAGCCTCGTCGACTTCGGCAAGTTTCATATCTTCGAGACCGCCGACAATGTTGATAATGATGCCCGTTGCGCCTTCGATGCAAGTTTCAAGAAGCGGCGAGAAAACAGCTTGTCTTACTGCTTCGTAAACTCTGTTTTCGGCTTTACCGCGACCGATACCCATATGAGCAAGACCTTTGTTTTTCAAAATGGTTCTTACGTCTGCGAAGTCAAGGTTGATAAGCGAAGGGTCGGCGATAACGTCGGCAACGCCTTGAACGCCTTGACGAAGTACGTCGTCGGCAACTTCAAAAGCGCGATTGAACGTTACGCTTTTATCCAAAACTTGCAACAATTTTTCGTTCGGAATAACGAGCAAAGTGTCAACGAAGTTTTTAATTTTCGCAATGCCTTCTTCGGCGTTTTTCATTCTCGGAAGACCTTCAAAATTAAACGGCTTGGTCACAACGCCAACGGTAAGAATTCCGAGAGCTTTTGCGATTTCCGCAATAACAGGAGCTGCGCCCGTTCCCGTGCCGCCACCCATACCTGCGGTGATGAAAAGAAGGTCGACGCCTTTTAAGGTTTCTCTTATGACGTCGCGCGATTCTTCTGCCGCTTGACGTCCGATTTCAGGATCTGCACCTGCGCCGAGTCCACCCGTCAATTTCTCGCCGAGTTGAATTCTATAACGAGGCGGAACAAGCGAAGTATTGAGCGCTTGTACGTCGGTGTTCATTGCGACGAAGTTTGCGCTTTTGATACCTGCTCTTATCATATTGTTTACGGCGTTATTGCCGCCACCGCCGACACCAAGGACGACGATGTTTGCTTGTCCCAATTTTTTAGGAATAATGTTTTGTTCCGGATTTTCATTATCTGCGGCTTCGTTGTAGCCGTTTTCCGAAATGCCGTATGCGGTATTTGGATAATTATTATTGTTGTTATCAAAGTCAAACATTTTTGACCCTCCCTGTTTTCTAATTGTATATAAGTCTACCCGCTCTGTTTTCACCGATTCCGACAGCAATATTGATCAGTGAAATTGCGGAAGAATTTTGCGGTTTGTTGTAAGCAGGATTTTTCGGAGCAACGATTTCAAGCTCTTTAATCAATCCTCTTTCAAGGTATTTTGTTATACCTTTAAGTTCCAACCCTTCGCCCGTAACGTAGAACGGAAGCGACGGCGTAGGAATGTATCCACATTCGACAATAGCGTCCTTTATGGTTGCCGACAAAACTCTGAGGCTGTCGATGACAATGCTTGCCACGTCCGCCATATAGATTTTGTAGCCGCTTTTTGTCTCGTATATTTCGTCCGTATAATTGAGATTCAAATCGATTTTTCCGATTAGCTCCGAAGCGTCGTCAAACGGAATTTCAAGCGCTTCGTATACGTTTGCGGCAATGTGTCCCAATCCGTAAGAGAATGAACGCAAAGCCGTAAGTCCGTTGCCTTTCATCACCGACACCGAGGTCGATAAATATCCGACGTCAATCAAAAGAATTTCGTTGAAACGCTCCTCTTTTTCAAATATATTGAGTCCCTCGCAAAGCGGCGTCGCATAATAATGCGTTTCCTTAAAGCCGAGTTTGCTCGCAAGTTCGTCGAATATCGAAAAATACGATTTTTCGCAAAAGACGTAAGACACCTCGCCTGCAATCTTTTGAACGGCTTCTCCGATCGGACTTTCCGTCGTATTCGAGCCGCCGTCAAGAGAAAAAGCAACGTCGGAAGCGTTTATAGGAATAAATTCACCGTCTCCGAACGTATCGCCCTTATAATAAAAATAATCGAGGTCTGCCGACGTAATTTTACGAACACGGTCATATTCGACGCTCACGCCCTTGACGTTGACCGCCAAGAACTCCGCAGGAACGGAAACGTGAAGCACCTTCCTTTTGCCTTTTACGTCTTTTAAAGCGTTTTGCAAAAGACCGTACGCCTTTTCTTTCAGTTCGTTTTCGTCAAGCCATTCGCCTTCGTAAAAGCCGCTGTATGGCACGGAATCGACTTGTTTTAACGAAAGAAGCTTTCCCGCCTTAACGATAGCAACGACCGAAGTCAGATTTTTTGAACTGACGTCAAGCGCAACCGCCTCGTTTGTGCCGAACCCCATTTTTTTAAACAAAGATTTAATCATTTTTCTTTCGTTTCAACTTCCTAATTAAAGGGTCTCTTCCCCATAGTGACTATAATTATTATATATGATACTCAAAACAGTGTCAACGCATTTTTGCCATTAAAATGCACAAAAAAATATCTGAAAATTTCCAATTTTTGGAACATAAAATAAAACTAATTTTCATACCAAACGAACTTTTCGCCGTTAAAAATAACGAAACCGCCGTTCAATTTTTTAGCGTCGCTAACGTCCGACGAAACCGACGTATCGGAATACCATTTATACGATCCGGAAAGCATTTTTCCTAAATTCACGCTCGGAAGTCTGAATTCGACGCCCGTTACGGTGAAAATTTTCGCAATGTAATCGCCTTCGGAATAAACCGCCTTATTGTTTTCGACGATTTCGATTCTCTTTATAAACGAACAAACGTCCTGATTTAAAAATCCGAGATTTTCATAGCCTGCAATCACGTTCTGAACGACGCAAAGTTCTTTAGAAACATCGGCAGAAACTTGCTTTCCTACCACAGCTTTGTCGGACGGAAGCGTAAAATCGACGGTCAAGAACTCGTACCCGTATTCTTTGCTTTTGTTTTTAAGCTCGCTTTCGCTAATTAAGTCGGTAACGAACATTTCACGGTCAAGCAAAGCATACTTTTCGCCTGCTTTAACCGCCAGAACGGGAACTCTGACCGTAACGTAAATAATTACCTTGTTAGGAAATACTCTTTCGACGTTTGTAACCTTAACTTGCGGATATTTTGCCTGAATATTTGCAATAATTTGCTTTTCTTTTATGAACAAAACGTTTTTGTTTATTTTAAGTCCGGATGCGGCAATGATTTTGTCTTCGCTAAGAATATTTTCTTCGCCGCTCGTCGTATAGCCGACTTCGATATGTCGCAACAAAAACACGGTAGCGCAAAGAATAAGCGCTAACGCTATTACGGCAAATATTATTATCAAAGTCAAAACTCTTTTGTCCATTTTTGCTCCGTCATCGAACGTCGAAACGCCATCGACACCCGATGTATGAACATTATAATATATAAAAGGAATACTTTTCAACTTTTTTTAAAATTTGTATGAACTTTTTTGGCGTACGCAAGACTATTTTATATTTTTTTGCCTATAAAACGGCAAGAGAAATAAAAAAGCAATTATTCCTTAACAACTTTTTCTTACAATCGGAATTCCGAGCGACGCGAAAGTTTCGTCAAGCCTTTCATAACCTCGGTCTATAAGTTCGACTCCGTAAACCTTTGTTTTTCCGCTCGCAAAAGCCCCTGCCATAGTGAGCGCGGCGCCGCCTCTCAAATCGCTTGCGACAACGTCTGTTCCAAACAAATTTTGCACGCCGTCAATAACGGCGCAGTTTTTATCCACATTGATTTTTGCGCCCATTTTCATCAATTCGTAAGCCGTCAAAAATCGGTTTTCAAACACGTTTTCTTCGATAATCGTTCTTCCGTCACACACCGAAGCAAGAGCCATAAACTGCGCTTGCAAATCGGTCGGAAACGACGGATAAGGACTAGTTTCGATTTTACCCAAGCCGTGCGGCATCCCAAGTCCGTCCATTGTCACGATTCCGTATTTTTCGGTAATAGAAAGTGTGTCCGAGCGAAGCAAACGCGCATAATCTTTTGACAACTCGTAAGGAAAATTTCTTATTTCGAGTTTGCCGCCGAGCATTGCGCAAGCCGCCATAAGCGTTCCGCCGACAATCCTGTCGGGACAAGGCTCGAACACTGCTCCGCTAAGTTTTTCCACACCGACGATTTTAAATTTTCTCTCGCCGATTTCTTCGATATTCGCGCCCATAAGTCTGAGCATCGAAACAAGGTCGCCTATTTCGGGTTCTATTGCGGCATTTTCGAGTTCGGTGACGCCTTCTGCCGTAACTGCCGCCATAATTATCGTTTCCGTCGCCCCTACAGACGGATATTTAAGACATATTTTTGCGCCCTTTAATTTCGCCGCATGACAGACGAGATAGCTTTCGCCCTCGTCGATATTCGCGCCCATTTTTTTTAACGCTTTAAGGTGCAAATCTATCTTTCTTTTACCTATTTTGCAACCGCCCGGATATGCCGACACCACTCTTTTGCAACTTGCGAGTATCGGAGCAAGCAAAAAAATCGAAGCTCTCATCTTTGTGGCGTATTCGGTCGAAACGTAAGGGTCTCTGACGCTACCGTATGTAATTATACTTCTGCCCTCTCTTACGCAATTCCTGCCGATAGAACGACACAAATCGACCATGGCATCTACGTCCGATATAAAGGGACAATTTCTTAATATGATTTCGTCGGACGTCAGAATCGAAGCCGCAACGAGCGGTAAAACAGAATTTTTTGCGCCAACAAGTTCCACACTGCCGAAAAGTTTCTTTCCGCCGCTAATTTCAAAATATTCCATAAACGCTCCCGCTATTATTGTATGGAACTCAAAAACTTTTCGTGCTTTTGTCTGGATACGTTCAATAAAAGTCCCGTTGCCATATAATACGCCACGACCGAACTTCCGCCTGCGCTTATAAACGGCAACGGCAAACCGGTAGGCGGAATGGCGCCGCTTACAACGGCTATGTTTATCATTGTCTGAACGGCAATCATAACGGCTATACCTGCCGCCATATATGCCGAAAAACGATTTTTTGCGTTAAGACTGATTTTTATTCCCCTGCACAACAAGACTATGAATAGCAGCATAATAAAAAGACAACCGAACAGCCCCGTTTCTTCGCCTATTATCGAAAATATGAAATCCGATTCCGCAAACGGCAAAAACAGATATTTTTGTCTGCTGCAAAACAAGCCGACTCCGAACAAGCCGCCGCTTCCCAACGCATAATATGACTGAATAAGCTGATAGCCCTCGCCGAGCGGCGATGAAAACGGGTCTAAAAACGCCATAAGCCTGCTCAGTCTGTAAGGCTCGATTAAAATCAGTATTACGCCCATGGCAATTGCAGGGACAACGATAAGAAAAAGATGTTTTATTTTTGCGCCCGCAAAAAAGAGCATCGAGAATACGACGGCAAACACACATACCGTGACGGACATATTCGGCTCTAACATCAAAAGAAGACAAACGGACAAACCACCGAGTAGCGGTACGAGCATAGACGAAAACTTGTCTGCGCCCGTCACGGAACACTGCGCCGCAACAAATACCACAAGTCCGAACTTTGCAAATTCGCTCGGTTGAATTGTCGAGAAACCGAGATTTATCCACCTTTTCGCTCCGTAGCTTTCCACGCCGATAACGGGTATAAACACAAGCGCCAAAATCGCCAGAGATAATCCGAGAATAACAAAGCGGATTTTAATCAAAAAGTCGATTTTTATGTATGCGAGAGCGAGCATAACGATAAAACCGACGCCGATTGCTATCGCTTGCGTTTTGACGTACTTAAAACTGTCGCCGAATTCGACGCTTCCCGAATAACTCGACGCCGAATAAATAAAAACCAAACCTATCAGACCGAGAAATATCGCAATAAGAAAAACAGGCAGGTCAAAATCGATTTTTCCTGCCGCCATACTGATTTTTCCTGCAAAGGCAATCGTTTTATCGTGTCTAAGACGCCTTGCCGCGCATTTTTCCGCTTCTCTTTCTTTTTTACGCTCCGCCTTTCGTTCTGCCGCTTCAAGTTTAAACTTTTCGCGTTTCGCTTTTAAAAGCTCTCTTTTTTCGGCATTGCTCGGCGTATCGCGTTCGATAGATTTTTCGCTATGTAATGTTTGTTTTTTTCCTTCTTCGCGAACGACCAAAAATTCCGTCATAATTTCTCCACAATTTCTTTAAATTTATCGCCTCTTTCGGCATAGCTGCTATATCTGTCGAAACTCTTTGCCGCAGGCGAAAATAAGACCGTCTTTTCTTCGCCGTCCAAAGCGCGCAAAACACAATCTTCAAGCGACGAACACTCCTTTATATCGCGGAAACCGCACAACGTAGCGGCGTGCATAACGCTTTTTGAGTTCTCGCCGCAAACAAGTACTCTTTTAACCTTTTTGGAAAAATGCTCGAACAGTTCGGGATATTCTTCACCTTTATCGCTTCCGCCCAAGATAAGCACGGTATCGTCGGTCAAGCCTTCTATCGCCGATATTGTCGCACTTACGTTTGTTGCCTTGCTGTCGTCAAAAACGTTCTTTCCGTTTTTGACTCCGACAAATTCGACTCTGTGCGACGGCTTTTTAAAATCTTTAACGACTTTCAAAATGGTTTCGTTGTCGATTTTAAGCAATTTTGCGACGCATACGCAAGCAAGCAAATTTTCAAGTTCTCTGCCCTTAAACGGCGTTTCTAAAACGTCTATAACTTTTTCATCTTTAAAGTAAACGCTTCCGTTTAAAACGTAACCGCCGTCGCATTTTTCTTTCAAACTGAACGGAATTATTTTTGCTGTGGCATTTTCGATTATTCTTTTAACTCTGTCATCGCCTACGTTTGCCACCAAATAATCTTTTTCGGATTGCTTTGCAAAAATTCTCGCTTTCAGGTTTTCATAACACTCAATCGATTTATGCCTGTCGAGATGGTCGGGTTCTATATTTAGCAGCACGGAAATTTCGGGCGAAAAGTTTCTTACGCCTTCAAGCTGAAAAGAGCTGACTTCCACGACGGCAACGTCGCCCTTTTTCAATTTGTCGGACATTTCCGTAAACGGCGTGCCGATATTGCCTAGTTCATAGGCGTTTATTCCACCTGCGTTCAAAACTGCGTTTATTAGTTTTGTCGTAGTGGTTTTTCCGTTTGTTCCGGTTACGGCAATAACGTCCGCGGCGCAAGTTTCATAGCCGAGTTCTATTTCCGAAATAACGGGTACGCCACTAAGTTTAAGTTCCAAAATCTCCCCTTTCAAACTGCTTACTGCAGGTGAAACGACTACCAAATCAACGTCTTTAAAATCTGCCGCCCATTCTTCAAATATCAAATAGTCCTTTTTTGAATAATCGTCGTCGTAAACCTTGACGTTTGCGCCTTTTTTGTTTAAAAGTTTAGCCGCCGATTTTCCGCTCTTTCCGTATCCGTAAACAAGCACGGTTTTGCCGTTAAAATTCATATAACCCTCGATGCTATAATAGCCACAATGCCGCCTATTATGCTTATTGCAAAATAACAAGCGGTGATTTTACTTTCCTTAAAGCCTTTCAACTCAAAATGGTGGTGAAGCGGCGCCATAAGGAATACGCGTTTCTTTTTGATTTTAAAAACTACTACCTGCAATATTACTGATATGCAACTGACTACAAACATTATGCCTGCAAAAACGATTAAAAACGGTTGTCTTGCAAAAACCGCAACGGTTGTCGCTCCTGCGCCTAACGCAAGCGACCCCGTATCGCCCATCATAACGGACGACGGATAGGAATTGTGACAGACGTAAGCGAGCAAACCGCCTAAAAAAGAAACCGATGTGATTATAAGTCCGAAAAGTTCCTTTGCGTATTCGGTATCGTTTGCGGCTACGGCGTCGGAATAATATCCCCAAAGTATAATCGAAAACGCCATAAAATACGCTATCGAAGTAAAACCCGCAAGTCCGTCCAAACCGTCTGTCAGGTTTACGCCGTTTGTCATCGCAATATAAACGAGCGTTACGAACGGAATGATAAACCACCCCATATCGAACACGGCAGTCGTGAACGGCAAACGTATGCTGCTTCCGATAAAACCGTTGTTATAGCAAAAAAAGCCGAGAATTATCGCCGCTCCCACTTGCCCTATTATTTTTTGATATGGTTTCAATCCGAGATTACGTTTGAACCGCACCTTTATAAAATCGTCCAAAAAACCTATTGTTGCGTAACTTAGCGTTGGCATAGCCGACACGAGAGAAAACGTCGAAT
>JAQYCY010000119.1:0-11176 GCA_028724485.1 Bacillota bacterium
CGGACAGCCAAACGGCAAACGGCTTTGTTTTGCAAAAGGGCAAAAAGAATTTCTTTAAGGTAATTGTTAAATGAAACCCTATAAGTTTGTAAACGGTGAGTTTTCAAACGAAATCGAAATAAAACGCTCGGAGTTTATCGCAACAATAAAGGGCGTAGAAAACGAAGACGACGCTATTGCGTTTGTAGCAAAAATCAAAAAAAAGTATTCGGACGCAACTCACAACTGTTATGCTTATATTGCGGACGATTTAGGACTTTCGATGCGGTTTTCCGATGACGGCGAACCGAGCGGAACGGCAGGTCAACCCATTTTGGAAACGCTCAAAAAGTCCGAACTGAAAAAGACCGCCGCAGTCGTTACGAGATATTTCGGTGGCATAAAATTAGGCGCGTCGGGACTGGTTTCGGCATACACGGAAGCGGTTGCGAAATGCATTGAAGCGTGTGACGTCAGGCAAATGGAAATTGCCGTAAAAACAAGGCTTAAAGCGACTTTCTCCGAATGGGCGACGCTTGAAAACGTTGTCAAAAAATACGGCGTTGTCGGCGATACGGATTATCTGGACGGAGTCACCGCTTACGTTTACGTCAAACCGGAAAACATCGACAGTTTTCTTTCGGACGTAAATTCAAAAACGGCAGGCAAGGCGATAGTCGAAACAATAAACGAAGAATATTACGGATTTTAATTTTTTATAGAGAGGTAATGATTATGAAAATTACAATGGCAAAAGAATTGAAGCAAAAACCGGACAGCAACAGTCTTGGCTTCGGAAAGTATTTCACCGACCATATGTTGGTAATGCGCTATGACGCCGCAAACGGCGGTTGGCAAGAAACCGAAATCATGCCTTACAGCGATTTCAGCCTTGATCCTGCAAGCTGCGTATTGCACTACGGACAAGGAATTTTTGAAGGACTTAAAGCATACAAGAACGACAAAGGCGAAATTACTATGTTCCGTCCGAGCGACAATTTCAAAAGAATGAATCGCAGTGCCGAAAGACTTTGCATGCCTACGCTCGACGTCGACAGAGCAGTTAAAGAGCTTGAACAACTTGTTGAACTCGAAAAAGAATGGATTCCTACTCAAAAAGGAACTTCGCTTTACGTTCGTCCGTTTATGGTCGCAGACGAGGCTTTCCTTGGCGTTCACCCTTCAAAGAAATATATTTTCTGCATCATTCTTTCGCCTGTAGGAAGCTATTATGCAAACGGCTTAGCTCCTGTTAAAATCTACGTTGAAGACGTTCTTACCCGCGCTGCAGTCGGCGGAACGGGCGAAGCAAAATGCCTCGGAAACTATGCGGCAAGCTTGCTCGGAGCTGAAAAAGCAAAGAAAATGGGTTATGAACAAGTTTTGTGGCTTGATGCTGCCGAAAAGAAATACGTCGAAGAAGTCGGCGCAATGAATATGTTCTTCGTAATCGACGGAACGGTTGTCACTCCTATGCTTGACGGTTCTATCCTTCCGGGTATCACAAGAAATTCGGCTATCCAAGTTTTGAAGAAAGCAGGCTATAAAGTCGAGGAAAGACACGTTTCTGTTGACGAAATTATCGAAGCTCTCAAAAACGGAAAACTTGACGAAGCATTCGGAACAGGCACTGCGGCAGTAATTTCGCCTGTCGGAACAATCGGCTATAAGGATCAGGTTTACACAATCAACAACAACGAAATCGGCAAAATTTCTCTTTGGCTCTACGACCAAATCACTGGCATCCAAACGGGACGCATCGAAGATACCTTTAACTGGGTATATCATTTCAATAAATAATCGTGGCAGAAAAAGAACCGAAAAGACCTTTTGACGTGGCTTTGGACTATCTTACTAAATGCGCAAGGAGCGAAAAGGAAGTCAAAGACAAGTTGTACAAAAAAGGTTATACGACCGATGAAATAAACGATACTCTTTCAAAATTGAAAGAGTATCATTTTATCGATGACAAAGAGTATATAAAAACGTTTTTGAGTTTTTATAAAAGCAAGTTCGGTGAAAAACAGCTTGAAATGAAACTCACGCTTGTTAAAGGCGTGGATAAAGAGCTTGTCAAAGAAGTGCTGAGCGAACAGCTCGATGAAAACGAAGAAATCGAAAAAGCCACTAATTTCGCTAAAAAGTACTTTACGCAAAAGAAACTTGACTTTTCGCGTGAAAGCGTAGCAAAAGTCGGAAATTGGCTTTACGGAAAAGGCTTTAATTGGAGAGTTATCGGTAAAGCGATGTCAAACCTTAAAATCGAAATAGAAGAAAACGAGTAAAGCGTTAAAGGTAGGTTTAAATGCTCGACAAATTCAAAATAGGTCATTACACCGACGATACAAACAAGACGGGTGCAACCGTCATTCTGTGCGAGAAAGGAGCTACCGCAGGCGTAAGCGTAAGGGGGGCTTCTCCTGCTACAAGAGAAACCGATTTGCTTTGTCCGACAAAAACCGTGCAAGAAATCAATGCCGTGGTTTTGTCAGGCGGAAGTGCATTCGGACTTGAAGCGTCTTGCGGAGTTATGGACTATCTTTATAAAAACAAAATCGGTTACAATGCGGGCGGTTATAAAGTTCCTATCGTTTGCGGAGCGTCGCTTTATGACCTTGAAAACGGAAATTTTGCATACCCTGATAAAAACGCAGGATTTGTTGCTTGTCAAAATGCCAAAACCGACAATTTTGAAGTGGGGCTTATAGGAGCAGGAACGGGTGCGACTTGCGGAAAACCGCTCGGAATGAAACACGCTTCTGCAGGCGGCTTGGGTGTAGCGAAGGCAAAACTTTTCGGTGTGTCGATTGCCGTTGTCGTTGCTATAAATCCGCTCGGAGATATAGTTAAAGACGGCGAGATTATCGCAGGATTAAAAATCGGCAAAAAGTTTCATTCAACGCAAAATCTTATCGGGAAAATCAGTGGTTTCAGACAAGTAAACACGACAATCGGGTGTATATTGACTGATGCAAAACTCACAAAAAGCGAGTGTACGGCATTAGCTGACGTTGCGCATGACGGCTATGCGCTTAGCATAAGCCCTTCACATACGCCTTTTGACGGAGACGCGATTTTTTGTATGGCAAGCGGCGATAAAAAGATTGCTCTGTTCAAACTTGCCGCAATCGTTCCTAAACTTGTTCAAAGCGCTATTTATTCCGCATTCGAAGGCAAAGCGGCTGAACTTGAAATCGAAGAAGACGATTGCGAATCGCAACTTGATAAATTGCCTGAAAACAGTTCTAATGACTTAAAAGAGTGATTAGGCGAAGACGGAAAAACAAATTTTAAATATACGGAAACTGTTATGTTTGACAACGTCAATTTTGAAAACTCAATATCGAATTTGCCTGTCGTTACGGCTGATTATGTAAAAAAGTTTTTCACGCCGCTTGGCAAAACCATAAATAAGGGAAGTCTTGGCAGACTTGTGCTTGTAGGCGGAAGTAAAAACTACGTAGGCGCAGTTTTGCTTGCTTCAGAAGCCGCAATGCGAGTAGGGCTTGGCACAAGTATGTTAGCTTGCCCGAAATCGATTTGTTCGGATTTGCGCTCGAGAGTTTTGTACAGCGGCCTTTTTCCGCTTTCCGAAGTCGACGGAAATATAAAATTTGTTAAAGAAGAATTTGCCGAACTTTCAAACGGCGCAACCGCATTTGCCGTCGGCATGGGCGGGGCAAACGGCGAATTTGAAAATTGCGTCGATTACATTTTTGAAAACACTTCCTTAAATTTCGTGCTTGATGCGGACGGACTGAAAAGCATAGGTCAAAATGCAAAAAGATATGGTTATAGAGCGGTGTTTACTCCGCACCCTAAGGAAATGTCAAAACTTTGCGGATACAGCGTTGAGGATATATTAAATTCGCCTGTGGAAATTGCAAAAGAATATGCAAAAAGTCACGAAATTATATTGCTTTTGAAGGGATATAAAACGATAATCACAGACGGTGAAAGAGTTATGCTTAACGTCAGCGGTACGCCGAAAATGGCAAAGGGCGGTTCCGGCGACGTACTGTCGGGAGTTATCGGCGCACTTTTGGCAAGAGGAGTTTTGCCGTTTGATGCGGCGTGCGCAGGCGCGTTTATTTGCGGTAAAGCTGCCGAAAATTCATCTGTAAACGAGTATAGTTTTCTTCCTACCGATACGATAAACGAGATTGTAAAAGTCGTTGATTTTTTGACAAAAGCCGAATGAAAATTATCGCTAAACGGAATTTGTTTTCGTCAAGAAACGATTTTTGTTACGCTTAAAATTTATCATTAAAAACTTGTCTGCGTATGTTAAAACTTTGGTTTTTTAGTGTTTTGGCATAACGAAAAACAGTAATTTAACTACATTTCTTGTTTTACATTTTATTTTACTATTTTATTTAGATAATTAGTTTGCATAATTAGTTTGCATTGTTAAAAGATTTGCAATTTTATCAAGGGTATTCTTTTGTGTGAAAGTTTGAGTTTTTTTGCAATAAAAAAGCTAAAGTCAATCTACAAATTAAATTCGGCTAAGCATTTTAACAGCGTCAAAATTCTTAAGTGTAAAACCCCAAACTTATCATCAAGGCTTCGTTTACTCTATCCATAACGCCTACTGGTAGTTCGCCGATTTTATCTTTAAGACGACGTTTGTCAAGCGTACGGATTTGTTCTAAAAGCACCACGGAATTTTTCGGCAAGCCGTATTCTTCGGCAGGTAAATTGATATGCGTCGGAAGTTTTGCTTTGTTAAGTTGCGACGTTATCGCCGCCGCAATTATAGTCGGACTGTATTTGTTTCCTACGTCGTTTTGGACGATAAGTACGGGGCGTACGCCGCCTTGTTCGCTACCCACTACAGGGCTTAAATCTGCATAATAAAGTTCACCGCGTTTAATCATAAAAACTCCGAAAAATATCTTTATTTAATGTTTTCCAAAAACGTATCGATTTAAAACCGTCACTATATATTTTGTTTGTTTGCCTATAGGGCTTTACCGCCGACCGTTGATAGGGGCATTACTGTTTGCGATAGGTAGTTGCCGCCACTTGTTTTAGTTTATGAAAAAAATCGTTATATGGTGAAAGGCAACAAAATTTCAACAACGGTCCTGTCTTTGTTGCGTTTGGCGTAGTTTGCGGCTATAATGTAGCTATGAACACGCAAACTAAAAACGATAAGAAATACAAATACATTTTTTTTGACCTTGACGGCACGCTTACAAACAGTGAGGGCGGAATTAAACGTTGTATAAACGTTGCTATGGCAGGACTTAACAGACAGCCTTTGTCCGACGAGGTCTTAAATTCGATGATCGGACCTCCGTTTGTGGTATCGATGAAAACGCTCGGAATGGACGAACAGACCATAGAAAAAGCAATAAAACTTTACCGAGCGCAATACGCAATCGACGGTTGGTGCGACAATAAACTTTACGACGGCATTACGGACATGGTGAGCTTTTTGAAATTTAGCGGATATAAACTTTGCCTTGCGACGAGCAAGCCTATGCATTTTGCCGTTAAAATTATGGACTATTTCGGACTTAGTCAATATTTCGATTTTATCGGCGCATCGGACACGGACAACAAACGCGGCTCAAAAATCGAAGTTATCGAATATGTTTTTGAAAATATGAAGATTTGCAATCGCGACGAAGTAATAATGATTGGCGACAGGCTTTACGACGTTGAGGGGGCAAAACTCGCGCGAATCGATTGCGGCGGCGTTCTTTGGGGCTTTGGCAGTAGAGCCGAACTTGAAAATGCAGGCGCAGATTATATTTTTGAAACTCCAAACGACGTAAAAAGGTTTTTTTCATAATTGCATAAAACTTTTAGACTTTCTTATAAAGTTAAAGATGCGTTTAGAAGAAAAAGATTTTGTCTTGCAACGTATGGCGTTTCAAACCGTTTCTTTAAGAAACGATTTCGGCTTTGCCTTAGTGGACTATTTAATAGCGTTTTGCCCTGTTTGGGCAGGGACTTTAAAAGAGTTTCGGAGTTGTTTTAGATAGGTTTATTTAACAAACGGTTTCGGCGCTTAAAAGATAGAGTTTTATTTGCAATCGCAATGCTAACTGCAAGTTTTTAACTCATCGTACGGCGAAAGAGAGGTATGGCGGTTTTGTTCGATTTTTTATGTAAAAAATAAGGAATTTTGTTCGGCTTAATATTTAATGACAATTAAGAATTTCAATTTACAAACACAATATTTGGTGTTATAATCAAAAAAAGGTAAAAAGGAGTAAAATATGAAAATCAATCAATTTGATCCTAAGGATTTGTTGACAATTCCTAACATTATCACATATTTTAGAATTTTGTGCGTTCCTGCATTTATCGTTATGTCGGTTTTGGCAGGCAAACAAAGCAACGAAACCTTCATTTATATTGCGCTCGGCATTTTTGTCGTTGCGGCGGCAAGCGACCTTGTCGACGGAATGCTCGCAAGAAAGTTTAATTGGGGCAGTGGCGTAGGTATGTTGCTTGATCCGCTTGCAGACAAACTTATGCATATATCTATGGCAATTTGCCTTTGCTTTGCTATAAAACTTGACGGTGTTACTTTCCTTGGCTGTGAGTATTATTTACACTGGGGATTTTTGATTGCGATTGCGTCAAAAGAAATTCTTATGATTATTCTTGCGCCTATCGTTGCAAAAAGCGGCGCGGTTGTAAAAGCTAATATGATAGGAAAAGTTGCATCTGCGACTTTGTCAATCGGATTTATTATGTGTTTCTTCCATAAATATCTTGCCCCATACGGCGCATGGGATTGGGCGGTTATCGCGGTTGCCATTTTGCAAAGCTACTTTGCATTCGGAAGCTACGTTATCGACATAACGAAACAGCTTATACCGATTGTTAAAGAAAAGAAAGCTGCAAAACTCGGTGTTGAGGTGAACGGCACGGCGGAATGTGGCGACGTTGCCGATAAAGCTAAAACCGAAGAGAAAACAACCGAAGGCAAGATAAGCGAAGATAAAACCGAAAATAATTAAGGAACTTAAAATGGACAAAACATATAATCCCGAATTTGAACAAAGGATTTACGAATTCTGGCAAAAAAAGAAATATTTTGAAGCGCATCCAAGCAGTGAAAAAGAACCTTTCACAATTATGATGCCGCCTCCAAACATTACGGGGCAACTTCACATGGGGCACGCTCTCAATCAGACGATACAAGATATAATCACTCGTTTTAAGAGAATGGACGGTTATGAAGCGCTTTGGCTTCCGGGAACCGACCATGCTTCGATTGCGACCGAAGTTAAAATCGTCGAACAAATGAAAAAAGACGGACTTACCAAAAACGACGTCGGACGTGACGGCTTTTTGGAGCGTGCTTGGGCTTGGAAAGAACAATACGGCGGAAGAATCGTTACGCAATTAAAGCGTCTTGGAACGTCTTGTGACTGGTCAAAAGAGGCGTTCACTATGGATGAAAACTGTTCAAACGCCGTTTTGGACACTTTTGTCAAATATTACGAAAAGGGACTTATTTATCGTGGCGACAGAATTATAAATTGGTGTCCGTGCTGTAAGACGGCTTTAAGCGACGCTGAAGTCGAATACAGCGAACAAGATTCCTTCCTTTGGTATTATCGTTATCCGTTTGCGGACGGAAGCGGCTACGTTACGATAGCTACGACAAGACCTGAAACTATGCTCGGCGATACGGCAGTAGCCGTCAATCCGAAAGACGAAAGATACAAGGGCTTAGTCGGAAAAATGTTGAAACTTCCGCTTACCGACAGGGAAATTCCGCTCATTGCCGACGATTACGTCGAACTCGGTTTCGGAACAGGCGCTGTTAAAATTACTCCTGCTCACGACCCGAACGACTTCGAAGTCGGACTTCGCCATAATCTCGAAGTAATAAGAGTTATGGATGACGGCGGCGTGATGAATGAAAATGCAGGCAAGTATCAAGGTCTTGACAGAATGGACGCAAGAAAGCAAATTGTCGATGATTTGAAAGAGCTTGGACTTGTCGAAAAAATCGAACCGTACAAGCATAACGTCGGCGAGTGTTATCGTTGCCATTCAACTGTCGAACCGATTGTTTCTAAACAATGGTTTGTAAAGATGAAACCGCTTGCATTGCCTGCAATTAAAGCCGTAAAATCAAAGAAAATCGAATTCATTCCGAAAAGGTTTGAAAAGATATATTTCAACTGGATGGAAAACATCAAAGACTGGTGTATTTCTCGTCAGCTTTGGTGGGGACATAGAATTCCTGCATATTATTGCGACGACTGCGGAGAAATGGTCGTTTCTAAAACGAAAGTTGACGTTTGCCCTAAATGCGGCGGCAAAATGCGTCAAGACGAAGACGTTCTCGACACTTGGTTTTCTTCTGCGCTTTGGCCGTTCTCTACGCTCGGCTATCCGAAAAAAAACAAAAACCTCGATTATTTCTATCCTACAAACGTTCTTGTCACGGCTTACGACATTATTTTCTTCTGGGTTGCAAGAATGATTTTCAGCGGCATAGAATTTATGAACGAAGTGCCGTTCACCGAAGTACTTATTCATGGTATAGTCAGGGATAATCAGGGCAGAAAGATGAGTAAGTCGCTTGGAAACGGCGTTGATCCTCTTGTTCTTATCGACAAGTACGGTGCAGATGCTTTGAGATTTTCGCTTGCAAGCGGAATTGCACCGGGAAGCGACACTCGTTACAGCGATGAAAAAATCGAATCTTGTCGTAACTTTATGAACAAACTGTGGAACGCTTCGCGTTTTGTCATTATGAACCTTGGTGACGAACAAGCGGAAATTCCTGCTCGCCTTAACGTAAGCGATAAGTGGATTTTGACAAGACTCAACAGTGTAATTCGCGACGTCACGATAAATCTCAATAAATACGAAGTCGGACTTGCGTCTGCAAAACTCTATGATTTTGTTTGGAGCGAATTTTGCGATTTGTATATCGAGTCGCAAAAGAGTGCGTTGTACAGCGACGACCAAAAAGTTAAATCACATTCGCTTTCGGTCTTACGCTATGTGCTTGAACAAATCCTCAAACTTATGCATCCGTTCGTTCCGTTCATTACCGAAGAGATTTATATGACTATGAATCCTAAAACGTCGATAATGATTCAAAAATGGCCGCAATACAACAAAAAACTCACTTTCAGAAAGGAAGAAAGAGCTTTTGAAAATATTAAAGACTGTATTGTGGCAATCAGAAACACAAGAGCAGAAATGGGCGTTGCGCCGTCGAAAAAAATTAAACTTTACGTTATTCCTACCGATGCGCAAATGTTTGGAAAGGTTAGTCCGTATCTTTCAAAACTCGCAAACGTGTCGGAACTTGTCGTAATTGCAGACAAGAGCGAAGTCGTCGAAAAGTCGATTGCGCTCGTATGCGACGGTATTGAAATGTTCGTTCCTTTCGGTGATTTGGTTGATATCGAAAAAGAAAAGGAAAGATTGAACAAGGAAATAGCGCAAGCCAAACAAGAAATCGCTAAGTCGGAAGGTATGCTTGCAAATGAAAATTTCGTCAGCAAAGCGCCTGAAAAACTTGTTGCGGCGGAGCGTGAAAAACTTGTTAAGGCAAAAGAAAAACTTGAAAGACTTATCGACAAACTTAATATGTTCGGTGAAAGCTGATTTGGCTTTGCATATAGTTGTATATAGGTCGTTAAACTCGAAAGAATAAATAGTGTGGCGTTTGCGATTGGACGGCTCACGGCGTGGCTTTTTTGCAGTCAGTGATTATTCGTTGACAAAGAATTTAAACTGTGAAACTCGGTTTTGAGTTTTTGACAATGAAATAAAAGCAAATTTACTTGAATTATCGGAGATGAAAATGGGTTATTTTAAATCGTGTTGGAAATATCTATTCTCTAAGGGTATGTTCTTTATGTTCATATTCTTAATTCCTGCTGCTTTAATGCCGTTTATTCTCTCTCCGTCAAGTATGTTCCGCGCTCTTTGCGCATTTGAACTTCAAAAACCCGAAGGCTATACCGTGATGTTCTTAAAAATGTTTGTCGATTATCGTTACATTTGGATAGGAGCAATCGGTTTGCTTATCGGCATTTTTGCGACTTCGATTGTTTTTGGCACGATTGACCGCCACATGAGAACGGGGCAATTCAATTTAAGTTTAAAACGAATAAACGTAAGAATCAATTACAACGTAGCAACAGCGGCAAGATTTGTAATACTGATGTTTATAGCTTTTTTGATTTATCTTTTTTTGAATTTCTTGTTCTTTATGCTTTGGGCAACGATTTCAAAAGAATACGTCACGTTTTACGTTCTTTGCAGTGTTTCGTTTATACTAATAAGCATTTTATACGCCGTCGTGCTTGCAATTATAATTTTGTGGCCGCCGTTTATGTTGCATACGGGGCTTACTTCCGGCAATGCATTCAGAATGTCGTTTGCGCAAATAAACGGTTGCATTATGAAAATCGCTTTTAATATTATGTTCATATCATTGCCTTTTTATTTGGTTATGCTTTTGAATGCGGTTTTCGGTTGGAGCGTGATATTAGGTATCGTGCTTGACGGACTTTGTATGCTATTTGTATATCATTTCTATATAATTTTGATGTACACGATTTTCTATGACGTTACAGGGCTTGAAAGAATGGACCAAGTTAACGCAAAGAAAATGAATATATGGAAAATCAAATAAGGAGCGTTATATGGAATTTAAACAATCTGCTTCGATTTTAATATCCAATTTCAGTTTGGTTTTCAAACTGTTTTTATACATTTTAGTCATAACGTTAATCGTTGCCGCAATCGGCGTCGGAATTGTTTCTCCGATAGTTAAGTTGTTTATGTCCGAAGAAGCGGTCGGCGGTTTGATTTCGGAAACTAAAGACGACGTAAACGCTTTCTTAAAAGGGGACGTCGGTCTTTATGATACGTTTTATGCTTTAAAAGACGACGTTATTGCTTTTGCAAATTATATAATAAGCCTTGATTGGTTCATTGCGGGAATAGTTGTAGTAGCGATTTTCGTTTACCTTGTTTATTTGTTTTTGTTTACGCTCAGCAGTATTCCTATTGCCGACATTATAAACAATTCGATGGCATCGAATTTGAAATACGGCTTTTTATCGAATTTTGCAATGAATTTCAGAAGGTCGGTTAAATATTCGTTTATTAAAGTTTTGATTTTCTTGCCAATCGATTTGGTGATTTTCGGCGTGTTGTTCGGACTCACTTATGGACTTTGGAAGCTTTT
>JAQYCY010000120.1:0-6154 GCA_028724485.1 Bacillota bacterium
CTCGATTTAACGCTCACGGGACGAAACGTAGGTTTAGACGAAAGAATTCCTATGTGCGGTTTTCCGTATCACGTGGCGGTCAACCCGGAAGATAAATATTCGGGTTTTGAAACGGCAGAAGAGTATCTTTCGGGCAGAGTGGTGGATAAACTACAAACTGCCGAAAGAATGAAACAAAGCAATCCCGATTTAATCGACTACGACAAGAATATTTCGGCTCTGCGGGAAGTGCAACTTTCGCCCGTCAAGGCTTCGGATATTGCGGCCGGAGTCGGTACGAGTTGGATTGACAAGGAACGGTATAAAGAGTTTTTCTGCGAGCTTATAGGTATGCCGTACTATTACCGCGATGGTGTGGAACTTTACTACAACAAACACGACGGCAGTTGGCGTATCGACAGACCGCGAAGATCAGCTCGAAAGCTACAAGGCGCAGGTGGCGTATTATACCGACGCAATAGCAAAAAATCCTCGGTGGAGATTCGTTGACATTTACGCAGACGATGGCATAACGGGAACGCTTGCGAAAAAATGCGACAATTTCCTGCGAATGATAAGGGATTGTGAAAAGGAAAAAATAGACTTGATTCTGACCAAGTCAGTCGCTCGTTTTGCCCGTAATACTGTCGAGAGTTTGAAATACGTTCGTCAACTGAAATCCAAAGGCGTGGGTGTATTTTAATAAGATAGCGGTGTAGCTATTTCGTATGTGATAGCCAAACAAGAATAAAACGAACCTTGATGAAAATTCAAAGTTCGTTTTTTTCTTTACAAGCAAGCCGAAAGAAATTATTTTGAATTTTAGTTTCGTTTTTATAAGAGATTATTTCGGACTTGCCACAAAAGAACGTTGTGATAATGGTCATTTCATCAAGATATTAAAAGCCGTATACATCGTTTTCGTGTGTGGTTTAATTTTTTAATTAGTGACAATATGCTTATATTAAGCTATAAAGTTTTATGCATTTTAAGTGTAAAACTCAATACCATAATAAATAATTTAAAATGGGTATGCGGTATTCAAACTGCACTTAACAGCCTTTAACAATGCGATGCGTTTTTGAAAGGAAATTTTCTATTGAAATCTGATATTAGCTATGATATAATTATTGTATAAATTAGGGTAAAGATTAGGGGAGGTTGTTATGAAAAAGATAATTCCTGTTATATTGATTGTCGTTTTAATTATAGCAATGGCGGCTGTTCTTGCGGCTTGCAATCCTACGACTATGGATAAGGTTAAAGGAACGTACAAATTAAAAGTAAACACTGTCGGTGAACAAGCGACCGATCTTATTGTTAAAAACAAAATCGAAGCGTATCTTGTCGTTACGGGCGGTGAGAGCGGATATTTTGTTTATAAGGATTCTTCAACGCCGCTTACTGTCAAAGAAGTGAAGTTGACGTATAAGTTGAACACCGATAACAACGAAAAAGTCGAGAAAGTAACAATCGAAGACACGCAAGGCTGGATAAATGATAGAATCGGTTGTTCAAACGTCTTTTTTGTAGATAAGGATTCGACAGGCGTTAGACTTACTTATCAGCAAAAGAAATTCGGGAAACTTATCGATGAAAAAACAACGACGTATTTAAAAGTCAATGACAGCACAAATTTCAGCTATGTCAAGAGCAAACTCGGCGAGTTGCCTGCAACGATAAAGAACAACGACGCATCGAGATTGCACGGCGTTTGGGAGGCTGTCGAAGAGGGTAGTACGACAAGTAAATTCTTTGATTTCAATGCTGCAACAAACGTTGTAACGGAATATAGCCTTAAAAACGGTTCGCAGGATATAATCAAAACCGAACATGCATATACGGTATCTGAATTTGTCGAGACCGAGACGGGCGTAAACGTTATAACGGCAAGTGTGACTATCGAAGGTGTTGCCGAACAATATGAAATCACGGTTTCGGAAGGAAAGAACGTATTTTTCAGACGCATAACAGCCACAGAGCCTGAAAAGACTTGGAGTGATTGCACATATTACAGCACGCTCAGTGAATTGAACATCGAAAGTTTTATGCTGGATTCAAATCAATGATATAACTTATTTAATGAGCAAGGCTCGGCAAGCGGGCCTTGTTTTTTTAAATAGTAAATGTTTTTACCTTAAAATCTTCATTGCGTGCATAATGTTTTAGTAATTCAATTAAATAATCAAAAAATCGCATTAAAGCCCTTTGATGTGCAGAAATTTTTAACGCTAATAAAACGCTTTAAGCGACAGAGTTTTTAAACAATCAAAAAAGCTCTTTAAACGATAGAATTTTTTGCGGTTTGACTGTGATAGCAAAACGGTTATGTGCTTGTTTGGAATTTTGTCGGCTTAAAAAACGCTTTTGCTTAAAAAGTTTCGTTGCCGTGCGTATGTAATTGTAGCAAAAGTGGACTAAATAAAAGAGTATTAAATAAAAAGGTATTGATAAAACATAAAACGATTTAAAGGCATATAATGGTCGTGTGGACGGAAAAGAAATAAACACCCTTGCTGTTTTAATTGCCGATTACATTATGGAGCGGTGCGATAAGGACGAGATAAGAACGCTCGTTCAGCTTTTGTCGATTGTTTTATGCGCCCTAAAAAGCTATTGTTGATTCTAAACATATATTAATGCTAAAAGATAATATGATTTAAGTATTAAATCGTCAGAATTCGTTTGTTACGATATATAAAAGGCAAATATAAATTCATAAAAAAACAAGGCTCGGAAATCCGAGCCTTGTGTTAGTTTGTTTGAATTTGCAAATCATTAACCTTTGAAGTTTTTGATATATTTTGCAAGTTCGTTGAAGATGACGTCAAGTCCGTGTGCGCCTGCGTCAGGGAAACCGATTGAGCGTTCGCCGACTGTGCCTGCGCGTCCCAAAGTTGCAACGTGAGTCTTGGTTGCTTCTGCGCCGTCATGAGCTGCTTTTGCGCCGAGGTCAAGACCTTCTTGAAGTTTCTTACCTTCTTCTGCTGCCTTTGTAAGGGCAAGAGCGCATGGTTTCAAGGCGTCTACGAGCGTCTTATCACCGATGTCTGCGCCTTTGCCGAAACTCTTCTTTCCGGTTTCAAATACGCCGCGGTTTGCTTCCATAAACAAGAATGCAACGTCTTTAAGGTTGACTTCTTTCTTTCCTGCCATAGCTTTTCCTGCGTACTTGAATGCAGAACCCCAAATAGGACCCGATGCGCCGCCGCAGTATTCTTTGATGATTTCAGAACAGCTTACAAGGAATTGTCCGATATCGCCCTTCTTTCTGGTTGCCCAGTCTGCTTTTAATTGTTTGAAGCCTTTTGCAATTGACATACCGAAGTCGCCGTCGCCCATTTGGTCTGCTTCGCAGAACGGAACTTCGTTTTCAATGATAACGTCGGCCATCTTTTCGACGATTTTTACAAAAGCTGCCGTGTTGATGGTTTCCTTAATAACAGGCTTGCCTTCAACTTCGTAAACTGCGTTTGCGTCGTCTTCTACAACAACCTTAGCTTTCTTTGAAGAACACTTTGTTTCGGCTTGTTGAGGAGCATATCCGAGAGCTTTTGCAATCGCTTGCATAGCTTCAACGGCGGCTTGTGCCTCGCTTCCCATTGCACCGCCCCAAGTAAGGGCAGGAGTCGAAACAGGGTAGTCGATAAGAGCTTTAAGCTCGCTGTCAACTCTAAGAACTGTGATAGATGCGCCTGCCATATCGATTGAAGTCATAAAGTTGCCGACGATTGTTCTGTGGACTTTGATGCCGTCTGCTTCGATAGCTTTTGAAACCGAGTTGTTGAGAATGTAAAGCTCTTGAAGAGGAGTGCCGCCAAAGCCATTGATAAGCAAAACGACTTCTTCGCCTTTTTTGAGCTTCAAATCTTCTTCGAGGTCGGTCATAATTCTACGGGCAAGATTGTCAGAGAAATTACCCTTTGAATAGTCGATTTTTTCACGGAAACGTCCCGGTTCGCCGTGAATGCCGACGCCGAATTCCATTTCGTCGTCGCCGATTTCAAAGGTCGGGTGACCTGCGGCAGGAACGGTACAGCTCGTGAAAGCAAAACCGAACGAACGGACGTTGTCGATAACTTTGTTTGCAACTGCTTTGACTTCTTCAAGTTCTTTGCCTTGTTCAGCCGCTGCGCCTGCACATTTATGAACCAAAACAGTGCCTGCAACGCCACGACGTCCGACAGTGTAAAGGCTATCTTTAACGGCGATGTCGTCGTTTACGTAAACGGCGTCGACTTTAATTCCGTCTTCTTGAGCGTCGCTCATAGCGTTGTTAAAGTTCATGCAGTCGCCGGAATAGTTTTTGATGATAAGAAGGACGCCTTTGTCGGTAGCGCAATGTTTGATTGCGTTGTAAACTTGAACTTGGCTAGGAGAAGCGAAAACGTCGCCGCAAACTGCGCAGTCAAGCATACCTTTTCCGACAAAACCTGCGTGAGCAGGTTCGTGTCCCGAACCACCGCCTGAAATAAGGCTGACTTTATTGTCGTCTATGTCAACTTTTTTTACGATTTTAAATTTTTCAACGAATTCAAGTTCCGGATGCGCTTTTGCAAGTCCGTGGCACATATCGTACACGAACGTTTCCGGAGTATTCATAATTTTCTTCATCTTATTCCTCCAAAATAAAATAAAATTTTGCCAACCGAGTGGTTGGCAAAATCTTTTTTTAAAAATTAGTCACAGCAGTCGCAATCGCAATACTTAAATTCGCGACCGATCTTGTCTGCTGTCTTAACAGCTGCGATAACCATATCTTCCGTTACAGGGAATGGCATATTGTGAATTGATTCCTCAGGGATGCAGGTCTTAGCCGCAACTGCCTTGTATTCTTCTTCGGTCAATTCTTCTCTGATAACTTTGCCCGTCTTCTTGTCGGTCATAAGGTCTTTAAGACATACAGGAAGTCCGACGGTTACGCAGAATTCAAGAACTTCGTAAAGTTCTTCTTCAGGAACGTTTTCCATAATAAGTTGGCAGATAGTACCGAATGCTACGACTTCGCCGTGGAAGTTGCAAGCGTGAATATCGTGTACGCAAGTAAGACCATCGTGAAGAGCGTGAGCTGCTGCAAGACCGCCCGATTCAAAGCCAAGTCCCGAAAGAAGGATATTTGTTTCGACGATTTTTTCAAAAGCAGGGGTAACTGCGTTACAGTCACAAGCAGCTTTTGCTTTTGCGCCGTCGCTGATAAGGTTTTGATAGCAGAGTTCTGCAAGAGCGAAAGCGGTGTGGGTGCCGTATCCGAGCAAAGTTCCCTTAGAGCGGTCTGCTCCGCAAGGAAGACCTGCGTTTACGTTTGAAACGCTGTTGACGTTTGCTCTTGCTTCGAAGTAGGTTGAAAGAGCGTCGCCCATACCCGAAACCAAGAAACGCGAAGGAGCGTTTGCGATGACGTTAAGGTCAATCAAAACGACCGACGGATTTTGACGGAAATATGCATAGTCGTCGAATTCGTGAGTGTCGGTATACAAAACAGCCGAGTGTGACGTAGGAGCGTCGGTAGCTGCGATGGTAGGGCAGATGATAAGGTTGCTGCCTTCTGCAACACATTTAGCGGTGTCGATTGCTTTACCGCCACCAAGACCGATAGTGCAAGCGCAGTTGTTTTTCTTTGCAAAATCTTGAAGTTTTGCAACTTGCGTTCTTGAACATTCGCCGCTGAAATCGCCTGCGGAAAGAAGTTTAACGCCGTATTTCTTTTGGGTTGCTTCGAGCTTGTCTTTGACAAGATTCAATGCAAATGGGTCAGCAATTAAAAGTGCTGAATCACCGAACGTTTTGACGAAATAACCGAGATTAAGTAATTCGTCTTCACCTTGCACATACTTTGATGGGCAGATAAATGCTTTTCTCATAAAAATTCTCCTTTTATGGTAATTATTTTTTATGAATATATTATAGTTTAATTATAAACAAAATTCAATACTAAATTTGTAAAAATTTGTTATTTTTTGGGTTTATTTCAAAACGACGCAAAACTTAAAAAAATATTCATTTTTTTTTGTCATTTGTTGACAAATAAAATATAACGATATTATAATTTATAATGTTTTTATAGATATTTACATAACGTAATCGAAAATGTCGCAAGTAGTGTGGTGGTAGACAATCAAAATAGTGCTACTATAAATTATTAAGCAAATCGATAATGCCGCAATTAGCGTGGGTG
>JAQYCY010000121.1:0-17243 GCA_028724485.1 Bacillota bacterium
CGGCGGTCGACCAAAACGCCGTCTGCATTTTTCACTTCATAATAGTCGAGCGCAACGTTACCACCCGTGCAGTAAATTTTTTCAATGTTCTTGCAACCGCTGAACAAATAATTACTTAGCGTTTCGTCGTCGGACCTCAGAGCAATTTCAACGGTTTTCAAAGTAGACGGAATATAATAGACAGCGGTTTTATTTCCGTTGTATTGCTCGGTTTTTATACCGCCGTCGTATTCGTTTTCCGAAAACATAGTGCCGAACAAATAATTCACGTTAGGAATTGTAAGTGCCGCTAAGTCGGTTACGTTCATAAGCGCGCAATCGGAAACCGCAACGGCTTTTCCAAAATCGACGCTCGTAAGACTAAGTCCGCTGAGCGCGCCGTAAGATACGGTGCTTGCCGCATTGAGCGATACGGACCTTAAAGTTTTCGGAATATAGAAAATTTCGCTTCCCAAAGCGGAATAATTCTGCGTAGCCTTAGCCGTTTCTTTTTCGGGGCCTGTGGCGGTCGCATAATCGTTTGTTCCGAACAAATAACCGATAACTCCGTTTATTCCGCTTGCGCCGTTTGCTTTTCCTATAAACGGCAATGTAAGCGATTTTAGATTACGCGCGCCGTAAAGACAACCGTATCCGCACTCCACGACTTCGGACGGGATTTCAAAACTCTCGCCAATCGCTTTTGCCGCAACGACAATAAGTTTTTCTTTTTTCCCTATAACTCCGTTTGCGTCGCGGCTGACTTTATACAATGCATTGTCAAAAGCCGCAAAAGTTTTCCCCAAAGACGTAATGGTTTTAAGGTTCTTCGCGCCGTAAAGAGCTGTTTCACCCAAATATTTCACTTCCGGCGAAAGCACGAGTGTTTCAAGGCTGTCGCAACCTCTTAAAAAGCCGTTGCAAACGCCTACTGTATCGTCTTTTAACGTAACGCTCGTTACGTCATTATTTTTGTTGTTTAACGAAATTGCCCACTTGCCGAGATAGTTTACACCGCCTATCGCTTCATAGGCAATTTTCGTGTTTTCAAAGGCGTCTTTACCCAAAGCCGTCAAATTGTCGGGAATGTTTATTTCCTGCAAATTAGCGCAACCGTAAAAAGCTCTCTCACCGATTTCGGTTATGCTTTTAGGAAATTGAACCTTTTTGATTTTCGAGTTTTCGCTAAACGCTTCGGCGGCAATTTTTGTAACGCTTATTCCGTTTTTGGCTTGCGGAATTACAATTTCCGTACCTGTAAAAACGTCATCAATGCCGACTATGCTATACATTCCGCCGTCCAATCTATATTTAAGTCCTATCGTTTCACCTGTAGACGGAGTGATTTCTGACGGTTTTATCGAACTGTGTTTAAACGAAAAAATATCGCCTTTATCGTTCACAAGCGCAAGAAGACCGTTAGACAACATACCTTTGACGTAAATCTTATCGTTCTTATAAAGCGTAAAATCTTTCTTGCCGTCATAGTGATAAGTCCCGCTCCCTAAATAAGGAAACTCAAAACCCTCTTTCACCGTCAACGTATAATTCTTTCCGTCAATAGTTAAGACGGCGTTTTCCGTCATATCGCCCGACGAAATCAAATAATAATTGCCGCTTTTTAATGCATGCTCTTCTTCGGGTTTCAAAAATACGCAAAGAAGCGTGACTAAAAGAACCACTGCTACGACGGCGGCTATAACGCTTGAAATAATGATGATTTTTTTCTTTTTATCCATAGTCGTCCCGATAATAAATAAGTGGCAAAATTATTGCCACTTAAATAATAATACAAAATCTGCGTTTGTAAAGTGTAAATATAAGGTAATTAACCTTGATACTTAGCAAGAATTCCCGGAATATCGTCCGGAACGAGTTTGCCGTATACATCTTCGTTGACAGTAAGAACAGGAGCAAGACCGCAACAGCCGATACAACGAGTTGCTTCGAGCGAATACATTCCGTCGTGCGAAGTGCCGCCTGCTGAAAGATTCAATTCTCTTTCAAGACGTGACAAAAGGTCGCCTGCGCCCTTAACGTAACAAGCGGTACCAAGGCAAACCGCAACTGCATACTTACCGTTTGGATTTAATTTGAATTGCGAATAGAAAGTCGAAACTCCGAAAACTTCTTCGAGAGAAACGCCAAGTTCTTCGGCAACGATTTTTTGAACTTCGATAGGAAGATAGCCGTAAATGCCTTGTGCGGTTTGAAGCGCAGGCATGAGGTTTCCGTCTATTTTTTTGATTTCCGCCAATTTTTCTCTCAACTCTTTTTCTTGTTCCTTCGTACCATTAAAGTCAACGGTAGTAAGTTTTATTTTTGACATAATTTCCTCCTTAGAGAACGTGTGTTTATTTCCATTAGCCATTATAGCATAACGTTTTACATTTGAAAAGCCAAAATCAAAACTTTTCAAAATTATTGCGCCATACACATATGGACTAAATATAACGCTTTAAACTTTTGCAAACGGCAAAACCCATATCAAAAACTTGCTAAAATTTTAGCAAATCCAAGTTATGCGTTATTTGAAAGTCGCTATAGGTTTGCGCTTATGTTCGGATAATTTGTTTGCCCTTTCGATTTTCGCGATATTTTCGGGAGTCCCCGTGCCTTTCAAAATATACTCGTCGATAGCGGCGTAGGTTATGCCCATTTCCTGCTCGTCGGTCTGTCCCTCGAACAAACCTGCCGACGGCGCTTTTTCGATAATGCAACTTGGACAATCGAGTTCTTTTAACATAGCGAAGACTTCGGTCGCCGTGAGATCGCTTATCGGATTAAAATCGTTTGCTCCGTCGCCCCATTTCGTGAAATAACCCATCGTCGCTTCCGAGCGGTTGCCCGTGCCTGCAACAAGCATATTGTGAGCTTGAGCGTATGCGTAAAGGGTAATCATTCTAAGTCGCGGATTTATATTCATTTTAGCCATCTTTTCGCGAGCTTCGCCGCCCTCGGACAAAGTGTCGCCCATTGCAGAAACGAACGCTTTTTTAACGTCGGTAATATCTATCTGAATATTCTTAATTCCGAACTTTTCCGCCACTTTTAAAGCGTCGTCACGGTCGATGCCGAAATTCCTGCTACTTTCGCAAGGCATAATTATGCCGACCGTGTTGTCGCAAGCCATTTTGCAAAGGATACTCACAAGGCTGCAATCTTTGCCGCCGCTGTTTCCGTAAACAATGCCGTCTGCGTGCGCGTCTTTAACGATTTGTTTTATCCACTCTACTCTTTCTTTAACGTCCATACTGTTCGCCTTAAAATGCGGTCTACGCTATGTCCAAACCGCAAGCTATAAATTATAGCTAATATATAAATTACAACTAACAATCAATTAGTCTTTATTCTCGTCTTTTGCTTTTTCGGCAGTTTCCTGAGCCTGAGCCTTTTCGGCTTCGGCGGCAGCCTTAGCCGCGGCCTTTTCGGCTTCCAAAGCCAATTTCGCTTGTTCGGCTTTTTCGGCTTCTACTTTTTTATGATTATCGAAAAACTCTTCGATAGTTGCCAAGAAATCGACGTAAACTTCCTTATTGTTGGTTTCGTTCAAAATTTCGTGTCTTGCGTCAGGATAAAGTTTCATTGAAACGTTTTTAATTCCGAGTTTCTTGTATTGGTCATAAAGTTTAGCGACAAGTTTGCCGTTGCCGCCAACAGGGTCATGGTCGCCTGAGAAAAGCGCAATCGGAAGGTCCTTATCTATTTGTTTAAGATTTCTCTTGAAATATGCTCTTCTGAGTCCGTTAAGGAAGTATTTGAAGAACGCAATCGACATAACGTAGCCACATTGTTCGTCGGCTTCGTATTTTGCGACTTGTTCCTTATCACGGCTAAGCCAGCTAAAACTCGAGTTTTCGTCTTTAAAGGACTTGTTATAACCGCCAAAGCTCAACTTATCCATAAGTTTTGCAGGCTTGCTCGATTTGACAAACGCCGCTTGAACCTTTGCAAGGAAGCCGCCGAAATCGATCATAATGCCCTTCATGCAAGCCGAACCGCTGAGAATAACGCCGCATACTTCGTTGCAAAGTTCGATGTATCTTTGCGACATAAAACTTCCGTAGCTGTGTCCTACAAGAACGACAGGCAAATTGTATTTATCTTTTAAATATCTCGTCATTGCGATTTCGTCTTTTACGGAGTCGAGATATATGTTTCCGTCGTGATAACCGATGGTTTCCTTTGTTTCGGTTTCGCCGTGCGCTCTATGGTCGTCAGCCCAGACGATAAAACCGTTGCTATTCAAAAATTTTGCAAAATCGTCATAACGTCTTGCGTGTTCTGCCATACCGTGCACGATTTGAACGATGCCCTTAGGAGCCTTAACGTCGTCCCACAAATAACATTGAATAATCGTTTTGTCAAAACTTTCAAATTTTAAACATTTCATTTTTATCTCCTTATAACTCGCAATGCGAATTTTAACATATACTTTAAGTTATATTATATAACACCGCTTATCATTTTGCAAACATTTTTTTATTTTATACATACTATGTTTAGGAGGGATTATGAGCAGTATAATTTTGACGGGCGGTGGCACGGGCGGACACGTTTATCCAAACCTTGCAATGCTCGATTTATTAAGAAAAAAATTTGACGATATATACTATTTCGGAGTAGGCGGCATAGACGAGGAACTTGCCACGCAAAAGGGTTTGAAGTTTTTTAAGACCGATTTTGTAAAGTTCGACAGAAAAAACATATTTAAAAACCTGTCCATTCCGAAAAAACTTGAAATAGCGACTAAAAAAGCCGCCATTATGATAAGGGATTTAAATCCGAGCGTGGTACTTTCAAAAGGCGGTTATGCGTCCCTTCCGACTACTCTTGCCGCTTTACGTTTGGGAATTCCGGTAGTATGTCACGAATCGGACGTAACTTTAGGACTTGCAAACCGCTACGCAAGAATGAAAGGAGCGGTTATGGCATACGCAAACAAAGAATCGGCGGTTAAATATCACGGCGAATTTACGGGAATTCCTCTGCGTAAAGAACTTTTTAGTATAAACCGTTTCGACGCAAGAGAAAAACTCGGGCTGACAAAGAAGACAGTGCTTGTTATAGGCGGCTCGTCCGGAGCCGTGTCAATAAACGAAGTAGCTAGGTTTTTGCCGGAAAAACTCGGCGGTAAGTTTTGTATAATTCACGTTTGCGGAAAGGGAAAATCCAAAGGGGTAAGCGGCGACGATTACACCGAAATCGAATACGTTCACGATATGCCGACTTACCTTGCCGCTGCCGACGTCATCGTATCTCGCTGCGGAGCGACAAGTTTGAACGAAATCGCGGCATTAAGAAAAAAAGCCGTATTTATACCATTGCCAAAAGGCACAAGTCGAGGCGATCAGGTTTTAAATGCGGAAGTAGCAAAACGCCACGGCGGAATAATTCTTCCGCAAAGCGAATTGAATGCAAACACACTTGCCAAATGTATTATGAACGCCGACACGCCGATGACCCCTCTTTGTATGTCACCTAACGAGAAACTGCTTAGCTTAATTATGAAGCAAATCCGATAGGCGACTTACGCAATTTAAACGTACTTTTTCATAAGTTAAGGTGCGATAAATATACCTTTTCTTTCTTTTATGACTTTGTTTGTAAAAGCCCTTGAAAGCGCAGACGCAACGTGCTAAAAGCGTATTCGGAGGGCTTTATGCATACACAACAAAGCAACGCTTTAAAATGGATATTGGTTGTTCTTCTCGTGGCAATTTGCCTTATATGTTTCATACTCTGTATGGTCAAAACGGGAACGACGACAACAAGCGGCGGCAATGCGGCAACGACAACCGTCGCAAAATCGGATAGCGAACAAAACAAAAAAAACGAACCGAGCAGCACTTTAAATCCGCAACCGTCCGACGAAGCCAAAATAACCTACTCGCAATTTCCACGCAATGCCATCGACTACGGCGATTATAAAATCGGTCATATAGGCGGAACGAATGCCGACGTATTTAAAAACGCATTCTATTTCTGCGGAAACTATTACGTCGTAATCGATACAAAATCAAACGATTACGATTTCGATAAGAGCGGCATTGCCGTTGCTATCGTAAAAGAAAACTCGCTCATTCAGACGGCGGTTTTCGCAAGCGGCGAAACCTACGTCAAATCCGATTTTATAAACGGTTTTATCACAATCGTGACAAAAAGCGAGAAACTGAACGTATACTCCGTTTCGCCTACTCTGTCGCTTGTATCGAAACAGGAATTCGACCTTGACAACGTCGCTTTTGTAGAAAGCTACGGAAAAACCATGGCTTTCGGTTTTAAAAACAACGCTCTTTACGCATTCAATTATTCTGCGGTAAAATCGGTTTTTGCATCTCAAACCGAAACGACAAGTTCCGGCGAAGTTTTATCCGCATTTAAAGCAGACGGCGGCTATGCGATTTTGGCAAAAACCGACGGAGTGTGCCTTTATCGCTACAACGGCGAATTTTCTTTGATTGATAGCTTTAGCGGCGACTATTTAGACGCAACGCTGTCGGCCGACTATCTTGCCGTAGTAACAAGTGACGCCAACGCTACTTTATCGGTTTACGGTCACGATTTTTCCTTAATCGGCGTTTCTACAATCGACAATTTCAAATCGGCAAGATTTTGTCCGTCAAACGGCGGTTTCGTGCTTGTTACGGACAAAGGCTATTACAACCTTTGTAAGCATTTCGACGTTTTAAAATTCAAACGTTTTGAGGGCGAATACATATCAGTCACGGTTGCCACGTCAAACGACAGCGGTTTGGTTTTGGCGCAAACCGATACGAGTTTTGACCTTATCGAATTTGAAAACTACGGCAATTATAAAATTAAAAACAGTTTCACTTCAAAACCGCTCGAAAAACGCCTTTTTGCAACAAACCGCGGCTGCCTTGCATTCTTCACCGTTGCGACAATGGACGGTATATTTAAAGATAATTTCGGCGACTACGAAACTTTTTGGATATGTTATAACAAATAGCTTAGCGCAAGCCGTCTATCGAAAGTTTAAATATAAGAATTTGTTCAATATAAAAGTTTAAGTAAATAATTAGCTCACGGCAAAACGTCGTGAGCTAATTTTATGAAACTATCGCATTAAATCTTGAAAACAGAACGTACAGGTGTTAGAATATGTTTATGACAGACAGCAATCAAAATCAAAACAAAACGCTAAATAACGGCACGGATGCTTGGCAAAACCCGAACGGAACTTATTCGTTTCCACCGTCCGATTCGGCTATAAACAATGCCGAAAACGCCGAGCATAAAGCAAACGATTTCCAAAACGTTCCGCCTTATTCTGCAATGCCCTATCCCGTATTCACTCCGCCCGCAACCGCAACGCCCGTTGATGAAGCCAAAAAAGCCGTTTCAATACTCGGCATTGTGGCTTTGGTTTTTTCGATAATCGGAGTGCTGTTTTTCGTTTTGCCTTGGTTTGACCTTTTAAATCTTATGAACAAGTGGAACGCTTTTAAGGCATTTACCACTCTCGACCAAAATATGGCGTTTATGGTTGCCTGCTTTGCCGTTGCTTTTTCAACTTTTTTATGCGGACTGATTATGGGTGCGGTCGCCCTTAAAAAGGAAGCAAAAACCGCCATGGGCGCGATTGCCGTAAGCGGTCTTTTGATAATTCCTGCATTATCTTTTACTTTTATATTCGCATTTACTCAAAGCATAACCAAAATACTGCTTTGACTATTCGTTTTCGCCGTCCGATTTCGGATCTTCACTTTCCGCTTGCGGTTCGTCGTCTTTTGGAGCTGTTTCAACAAGCGACTTTTCTTTCGATGGTTTTTCTTCGCCGACCGATTCTTTGAGCTTTTTGTCGGTAAGTCCGACAACGTTGTCGACAGGCACTGCAAACGCAATTCCGTGTCCGGGGGTATTAAGTCCGACGGCTTTATAAAGAGCGTGCAAAACCGCTTCCTTTATATCGGACGAAACCAAAATCATTACCATTTCTTTTTCAGGTTGAATGGTGATGCTGAAAAACTTTTCTGCCGCTTTGTTAGCCGTGCCGTGAACGTTTACAACCGTTCCGCCCATTGCCCCGACCGCTCTCGCCGCGTCCATAACCGCTTCGGAAAAGCCTTCGTTTACTATGCACATAATCAATTCGTGTTTATATTTACTCATTTCTTGTCCCCCTTGACGGTCTTGGTGTTGTTGCTCAAAAAACCGTATATGGCAACTCCGATGACGCTTGACATCGGCACTGTGTACGCAATGCCTTTTCCGTCTTTAATGGTGTTAAATCTATTTTCCAACGCAGCCAACGCTTCGGGAACTTTGTCCTCTTTGATAACGCTGAATATAACCGCTTTCGGAACTTCTTCAACGCCTAAAAGTTTCAAAATTTGTTCGTTAGCCGTTCCGTGCGCTCGCATTGAAAGCTGCATATTGACTTCAAAAGATTGAAGTAAATCCATATAAAACTCGGCTTTTGTGCGGTTTACGACAGTGATTAAAAGTTCGAGCTTATTAAGTTCAGTCGGCTTTTTTGCCGACGCTTTTACTTTTGCAATCTTTTCTTTTACGTCTTTTACTATCTTAACTTCCTTAATTTTGTTTATCTTCTTGTTTACGTTTTTATCCGCCATACGCCCCTCACATAAAATCGATTATCTGCTCGTCGTCGGAATCGATAATCTTTTTCATTTCGATTGATTTTCTGACTTTTTGAGCGGCGATAGCCTTAAAGCCCAAAAGCTGAATGGTGATAAGCGGCGTCATTGCAACCATTGCAACTATGCCGAAAGCGAGTTCCAAAATTTTGTCCGCGCCCCAAACAACCGAGCAAGCACCGATTGCCATAGGCAAAATAAAGCTGGACGTAAGCGGTCCGCTTGCAACTCCGCCGGAGTCGAATGCAATCGCCGTGTATATTTTCGGCACGAAAAAGGACAATCCGATTGAAAGCGCATAACCGGGGATAAGATAATACAAGATAGAGAAATTGAATATTATTCTTATCATCGAAAGTCCGATTGAAATGCCTACGCCGATTGTAAGCGCAATAAGCATCGAACGCTTAGTAACTTTTCCGTCGGTTATCTCTTCGACTTGTTTGTTTAAAACGTGTACGGCAGGCTCTGCCAAAACTACTACAAAACCTATTACAAAACCGAATACGACAAGAAGCGGTTTGTTGAAACTTGCAAGAGCTTGCCCGATTTTAAAGCCGATTGGCATAAATCCTACTTCAACCGCAGTAAGAAATATTACAAGTCCGATAAACGTATAAAGTATGCCGATAATAATTTGTAAAATCTTCTTTTTAGGCAATTTCAAAACCGTAAATTGCAAAATGAAGAAGAACACCACAATAAGCCCTAATGCAATAACCACGTCAAGCATAGTTCCCGACAAAACCTTGCCGAAATTTGCGCCCAAGGACGATTCGACCGAATAGCTTGCAAGTTCATAGTTTATTTTGCCCCTTGAAAACACCGAAAGCAACAATACGGCAATCATAGGTCCTATCGAACACAATGCGACGAGTCCGAAGCTGTTTTCTCTGCTATCCTTGCCGCCGATAGTCGAAGCCACGCCTACGCCGAGCGCCATTATAAACGGAACGGTTATAGGGCCTGTCGTAACGCCGCCAGAATCAAAACCTAACGGCAAAAGCTGCCCTTTTCCGTTTTCGATGAGCAATGCGGCAATCGCAAAAAGTATCATATAAAAGAACATCAAAAGCGGCGCAAGATTTACCTTTTTCACTATCTTGATTATGGAAATAAGCAAAAACAAGCCTACGCCGACGCCAACAACCGCAATAAGCACTTTGCCGCTCATAACGGTACTTACCTGATCGGCAAGCACGCTAAGGTCAGGTTCCGCCACCGTTATTAAAACGCCCATAACAAAGCCTACGCCCAAAAGCAACGGCAAGTTTCTCGATTTGGTAAGACCTGTTCCTACCTGCTCACCCATAGGCGTCATCGCAAGGTCCGCGCCGAGATTGAAAAGCGCAATGCCCAAAATCAAAAAAACGGAACAAACAGCAAAAGTAACTATTTCGGTAGTCGAAAAATTACAAACGGGAGTAAACGCCAAAACCAAAACTATCACCGCAACCGGCAATACGGAAATGACTGATTCTTTAAATTTAGAGAACATAGCTTTTATCATTTTTCACCGCTTCGTAGTTTTATTTTTATTTGACTGCTTAATGTTTTTCACCGCTTATTAGCTTGTTTATATTTACCGTTTGGTAGTTACTTTTTATTCAACCGTTTGATTGTTTTATGATATTTACCGCTTAGTAGTTACTTTTTATTCAACCGTTCGTTTGTTTTTTTATTCTTATTAAATCGCCTGAAATTTTCTTTTTATTTGTCCGTATGATTGTTAATTTCCGTTCCGCCGTTAGTAATTTGACAACTTTGTAGCTTTATTTATTCAGTCGTTTTGTTTTTAATTGTATATTTAAATAACCTATTGTTTTTAATTGTATATTTAAATAGCCTAGCCGTTAAAAAAAATTTCCGTTTAAACAGAAATTTTTTTACGTTTGTTAATAATTATAACATAGCTAAGATGCTTTTGCAACGGCAATTTTTGTGTCGCAAGTAAAACTATTTACCCGAATTTTAGTCGCTACCGCTACAAAACTGTCGCAAATTTACTACCTTTATTCACAACATTCTTCTTTAGCTCTTTCGATAAACGCCTTTACGTCAGAAAGCGGAATTGCGTAATTGATTCCGAGTTCGCCCGAAACTGCATCGACGACGCCGACAAGTTCACCCTTAGAGTTAAGAAGCGGACCGCCCGAATTTCCGTGAAGAGTGTTTGCGGTTATAACTATAAATTCGTTTCCGTTGACGGTCCTTTGTTCGTCCGAAACCAAACCGTCGATTATGCAAAGTCCCTTACCTGCGCTATTTCCTATTGCATAAATGCGTTCGCCCGTTCTGACGGGAGCGGCGGCAAACGTAACGCCTTTTAAACCTTCCTTTTCAATTTTCATAATGGCGAGGTCACGCTTAGGATCGCAATAAACAAATTCAAGCTCGTATTTTTCGTTTGATTTGTATGCCTTTCCGAGTACGAGCGAGGATATAGCCGATATTTTGTTGTCATCTGTAAGTTTTGCTATGACGTGAGCATTTGTCACAATATAGCCACCGTCCACCACAAAACCGCTGCCAACTTGCAGCTGGTCGCCGAATACGGACACAAGCGAAAATACACTGTCACGATTAAGGTCGAACACGTTTGGCGTGCCGTCGTTTATTTGCTTAGTGTTTTCATTTTGCGATTTTTCGGTTTTAGGCTCATCGACGTGATTTTTTAAATTAAAAACTCTGAGTCTGCTTTCCGAGTTAAACTCACCCAAACAACTGCGGCACTGATAACCGTAAAATGTGTTTCCGTCCTTTTCGTATTCGACAAGTTCGACAATCTCGTTGCTTCCGCAAATTTCACATCTATCACATCTGAAAACCATTCCCATACGTTTCCCTCCTATTCTCCGACGGTTTCACCGTTTCTGTATGCCGTAAACTTTGCAAGTTCTTCTTCGGTGATAACGTTTCTTGTACATTCGATTGCGTGCGCCAAATCGGCTTTTGTTATATTTTCGATTTTAGACGATTTTATCGCTCTCTTGTACGCTTCGAGTTTTACCTTTTCGCATATTGCCGTAATATCGCCGCCACCAAAACCGTCGAGCGAGTGCGCAAATTCTTTAAGATCTACGTCATCGTCTTTCGGCAATTTTTTGAGCGACTTGTTCACCATAAATTCTCTTGCTTTTTCGTCAGGCAATCCGACGTAAATCTGCGTATCGAAACGGCCGCCACGAACCATTGCGCTATCGATTGCCCAAGGACGGTTCGTTGCTGAGATTAAAAGCAACATTTTGTTTGTTTTCGACTTTTTGAAACCGTCGACCTTTGTAAGGAATGTCGCAACGAAACGCGACATTTCGGCGTCAACACCGCCTGTGCTGTCACTACGCTTGGACGCAACAGAATCGAATTCGTCGAAAAAGATGATTGCTCTTTCGTTTTTCAATGCCGTATTGAAAAGCGCGTCGAGTTGCTTAGAGCTGTCGCCCATATATTTAGAAATCAAATCCTGACAGTTGATTGCATAAAACTTTGCGTCAACCTCACCTGCGATTGCCCTTGCGATAAAGGTTTTACCTGTTCCGGGAGGTCCGTAAAGCATAATTTTTGCGCCGGGTTTTATATTATACGCTTCGGCAAGTTCGGGATTGTTCATAGGCGCAAGCACTTTGAACTTAATCTGTTCTTTTACGTCTTCGAGTCCCGCAACGTCCTTGAACGTGATTTTATTTTCGTCCGGCTCGACAGGTTGAAATTCGGGAGTATCGTCGTCCTTCTTTTCGTTATTTCCGTTTCCGCTGTTCGGCTTTTGCGTCATTTTGACAGGCTTTTTACCCGAACAATTTGACCTGACAAAATTCAAAATCTTGGCGGCATTTTTGTGGTATTCCAGTTTAACGTCGTTTGTGGTTGCCGTTTGCGAAATATTGTCCGCAAGCTCGGCGGCTCTCAAAAACGCGTCTCTTGCTCCCATTACGTCGCCTTGCGAATACATATCTTTTGCCGTTTGATAAAAACTCTTGTAGGCTTCAACCTTTGCAGAATTGTTCATATATGCTCCTTTTGTTTTCTTTAAATTTTAAGCTATCAAATTAAACAGCCCATCATTTATATTTAATAGACAAAACTAAAATTGTCTTAATAAGCGAAACTATAAGTTTACCTTGAGCCTAAAACCATAATTATTATTATAAACGCCACAAAAAGGAAGGACAAAATCGTAAGAATTAAATAAAGTTTTTTAATTCTCTTTAAGCCTAACTTAAAATAATGGTCGTTTTCATTTGCCGTCGAATTTTTTTTCATATAAATATCGAGGCGTTTGTTTTTGATTACGCTAAGCACCTTCGGATTTACAAAAGCACATTCGACGCCGCTAAGCACGGCAAACACGATTGAGGCAACATAGGCGGCAAAAGCAGTGCTAAGGTTGTCTAACTGTGAGGCAAATAAAAATCCGCACGACACCAAAAAGCATATCGGCAAAATCCAAGTAAGCATTATCGACCATTTAAGTTTTTTATCTGCCTTAATCAGGTCGATTTTTTCTTCTTGAATTTTGCGAAGAGAATTTACGTATTCTTTTGCCTTATACTGTCCGCTTTCGGCACTATGAACACTATTTGCTTGCCGTTCGTTTTTTGCCAAATTCGATTTCTGTTCTTGTGATAAATCAATGCGGTCTTCGGATAGATTTTTGTTTAACGCTGCGGCTATTTGAACTTCTTTTTTACCTGCCGCAGGAGTTTTTCCTTCATCTTTTTTTGGCGTGTTTTCGATAACCTTAGCTATATGGCGTTCGAGGTCGCCGTAAAAAGTCTTTTTGCTGCCGTCAAGGCATTGCCTTGTTTTAAGCGCACTCGGCAAAAGCGACGGATCGCATTTTTCATAAACAACGATAAGGCTGTTTGCGTCCTTATCGCCGCTTGTGACCATTCTTGCGTATCTCGACCACTCGTTCTTCATCCAAGTAGACGAAAAATATTCAGGCTTTTGACCGTAGACTATCATAACTTTTGCCGACGTCAATGCCGCGTATATATAAGGCTCGTATTGTTCCGACACCTTATCACGCAAACTCTCACGGCTGAAAAATACTCGGTAGCCAAGTCCCGTCAAATGCGTATAAAGATTTTGCGCTTCATAGCTGTCGGGTGTGCGTTCAAGTCCGTTTTCACGAACGGAATCTTTGAAACAAATAAATATATCGTAAGGCTTTTCACGGCTTGCTTTATCAAACCATTCTTTCCTTATGTTTTCGATTTTTAACGCTTGTTGTTCATAATTCTCTTTGACAACGCCGTTCGACAATTCGACGGCTTTCAAATAGTCCTCGTCGTTCAAAAAGTTCTTATCTAAAATTCTCTGACACGTAGGCACTTTTCTATTGTCGATTAAGTCGTCAACGTAGATAATGCCGTTTTTAGCCAAAGCCCTGCCCCAATACGCCTCATGGCAAGCGTTGTCTTTTGACAGTATAAATGAAAAGTTTTCTATTGCGTCCTCAAATTCCGCTTTCCGCAGTTTGTCGTATGCGGAAACAAGCAAAATTTCGTTTTGCGATTTTGTTCTGCCGTCTTGAAACTTCGCTCCGCACGCTTTGCAAGTGTAAACACTTCCGTCAAATTCCAACGGACCGCCGCATACTTTGCATATGAGTTTTATAAACTTTTCGTCTGCCATTTGCTTTTCCTTTCTTTAAATAGGAATAAAAATCCCATTTCTTAGAGGCACTAAGCCTTGCCTTTATCAATTGCGGTAATTTTTGCTAGTCGCCTTTACGATTTGTTTCGCCCTATGTGGGCGAAACAAAACTTAAAAACTTTTATTTAATACTAAAACTAATGCTTAAAACTCCAAACCATAACTCCGAAACGTTTTTAATTCAAACTTCCAAATCAAAACGTCTGTCAAATAATAGAGCATTTAAAAATTAGTCGTTGATAATTTTGTTCTTTTCCTTTGCGATTTCGTCTGCAAGGCTTGAAATACCGCTTGTAACTCCGCCTGTAGGAAGAATAGTTCCGCTGATTTTTGCGCGAGCGGCATCTATCATAGGACGAACAGATGCGATTTCTTCGCTGCTCCTTGCCTTGTTCGCAGGGTTTGACGTGCGCATTGCGCCTGCCATAGCTTTTTGAGAAATTTTGATGTTTCTCATATACTTGCTGATTTTAACGTTCGCCCTTTGAATTTTCTTGATGTCAGGCATTTTAGCTTTGTTGCCGGCCATCTTGTCCAAGGCATTTATTGCCATAGCCATATTTTGAGCAATCGAGTTTGAAACGTTGATAATGTCAAAGTTTGCCTTCGTTTGCGTGAGCGAGCTGATGACGTCGTTAAGTTCCATAAGGGCACTGACAGCTACGTCATAACTGCCTTGGTCGCCGTTGATTTCCGCTTGAGCCGCAATGTTTGCGTACTCTTGTCTTTTGGCAGTAAGTTCGTTGATTTGGTCGTTAAAAACTTGCATTTGCTCGTCTCTTTCCATTTGAGCCATAATTTCTTTTTCTGTTTTTGATTTGTAGAAAGCCATTATTAGTTTTCCTCCTCGATTTTTGTTGTGACTATTTTGTCCTCTTCAACTTCCCCACCGTTTCCGAGCGTATCAATATCTTTTGCTATACTCTTTGCATTTCTTTTTGCCATCAACTCTTCTTTGTATCTGAGCGCTTCGTTGTCGATAGGCGCACTCACTTCACCGAAGCTGTTGATTTTTGCCTGATTGTTTTCGATTTTAGGAATAAGCGATTTTAAATCGTCTTCCATTTTCTTTAAAGTTGCAACCGCTCTTTCAGGTTCGGCGATAACTTTTTTAAGGTCGTCGATTTTAAGATATGCTTTCGCTTTGGCAAGTTCGGTCATCGAAAAATCGGACGCTATGATTTTTTCACCGACAAGGTTTGCAATCATATCGAGCAAATCACTGCAAAAACTGTAATTGCGATAAGTATTGTTCGTTGCGGAAAGTTTGACTTTTACCGCCTTTACCTTGCTTACTAAATTGCCGATTTTTCTCTCGTTTTCCTCTTCCATAATCTGGTCGTCGAGTTCTTTAATGTCACGCTCCAGATTTGCCATTTCGCCTTCTAAACGTTTTTCGTTTTTGCGATATTCCGACTGAATCTCTTTAAGCTCGTAAAGTTTGCTCTCCAAATTGCGTCTCGCTCTCGACTCGTTCTTCTTTTTAATGTCCTCCGAAGCGATTTCCGCGTCTACGTCACCGCCGAGGACAGCCGACCATTTGTCTATCGTATAATCGAGGTCGTCTACGCTCGACTCAAGTCTTCCGCTAAGGTTTGACTTGAATTGAATTTTTACGTCGTCTATTTGTTCGATAGCCGTAGCATAAAAACTTTGCACGTCCTCATCGCCCGTTCCGACAACTTCTTCAAAATTCTTCAACAGGCTAATCAGTCTATCGCGAACGGTTTTTATCGTGTCGGCATTAAGGTCGGGATTGTATCTCTTTTTATCGACGTCAAAAATAAGCCCTTGAAGTTTCTTTGCTACCTCGTCTCTTAGTGAGTTGTTTGCTTTTACAGATGGTTTGTATTTCATTGTCTTTTGTCCCCCTTAGCCGATGGCGTTTTTAATTCTGAGTAAATCTTCTTCCGGAATAAATATCTTAGCCGTAAGCGAATTAACTTTTATGCCCATATCTTTAACGATGTTTTCGTCATTGATTTTATCGACGATTTTATCGCGTATTTCTTCGGTGTTTGCAGTCATCTCGAAAACCGAAATTTCCGTTCCGGCAAAGAGCGAACTAAGCGCATCCATAGCCGTCATTTGAAGCGACGACAAAACTCTTTTTTTAATATCGTCAAGCGTTATCGACGAGCCGAATTTAAAGCTGTTGATAAACGCTCTGTCGTTCACGACTTCGAATACGCATTCGCCGTTTGCGCCGACTCTGTATGCCTGTTCGAGTTTATCGTTTTTGACTTGAACGTCACCGACGCCCCACAAAATTCTCGGGAACAAAGTGTTGACAAACGCAACCTGAATTTGCTTTTTGAGATAACTCTTATCCTTCGACAAAAGCTCGTAAATCTTTGCCTCAACGCAAGTCTTGGCAATGAGTTCGAGCTTTTCGTCTATGTAAACGTATGCCTTGTATTGTCTTGGCACCGTCAAATAGACGTCCTTCGTAAGCTCGACAGGTTCTGCGAATTGAACGATAAGATTTTCGTCCTTAATAGGTTCTAAAACTAATTTCTTTCCCATAACTACTCCTTAACTTCGTTAAGTTTAATAACTTGACAAATACGTTCAATCGTTTCGTCGTCAAGTCCCTCTTTTGCAACCGCATAAATTACGCTTTTTCTACTCTCGTCAAGCGATGCCAAATCGAGTTTCATATTTTCAAGTGACATAGCAAGTGCCTTGGTCATCTTTTCTTCGTCTTCAGAAGTCAATTTATAATTGGCTCTTAAGGAATCGCAAAGATTATCGGGAACGTTTCGTTTACCGTTTTCGATAGCTGAAAGATAAGATGCGGAAATACCCAATTTTTCCGACATATCCTTTGCGCTATCGCCACAGTTAATACGAATAATTCTAAGAATTTTACCGAATTCCGTTATCATACTATATTCTCCTTTATTAGATTACTGTTTTACTATGGTCATTATAACACCTTAAAAATAATTCGTCAACAGATGTAACAAAAATTTACAAAGA
>JAQYCY010000122.1:0-4390 GCA_028724485.1 Bacillota bacterium
ATTCCTATGCTCGAACCGAGCGATAGTATGGAAGCGAAAGAGTTCACAAAACTCGCATTTGAACTTTCCGAAAAATACGATACTCCTGTTTTTGTCAGAACCACGACAAGACTTGCGCACTCCCAAAGCTGTGTTTTAGAGGGGGAGAGGGTAGAGCCTGCCGTTAAGCCGTACGTCAAAGACATAACAAAATATACTATGATGCCGTCATCGGCAATCGGCAGACACGTTAAGGTCGAAGAGCGTGAAAATCGTCTTAAAGCGGACGTCGAAACGATGAACATAAATCGTGAAGAGCTTAACGATTTAAACCTTGGCGTTGTTTGTTCGGGAGTCGTTTATCAATACGTTAAGGACGCTCTTCCTGATGCGTCGGTGTTTAAAATCGGAACGGTTTATCCTATGCCGATTGAAGCAATAAGGGCATTTTCTAAAAAGGTAAAAAGGCTTGTCGTTATCGAAGAACTTGAACCGTTTTTTGAAAATCAACTTAAAGCGAACGGAATAGTATGCGAAGGAAAAAGTATTTTCTCAAAGCTCGGTGAGATTTCCGTTTATGATATAAAAGAAAAAATGCTTGGCGAGGCAAAGGAACTTGTGAAAAACGATTTGCCGATAAGACCGCCGGTTATGTGCGCCGGCTGTCCGCATCGCGGAGTATTTTACGTTTTGAAGAAGCTCGGACTTACTGTTTCGGCAGATATCGGCTGTTACACTTTGGGTGCAGGCGCGCCGCTTTCTGCGGTCGATACCGTCGTGTGTATGGGTGCGTCGATTGGTATAGCTCACGGTTTTAAAAAAGCGCTCGGCGAAGACGCCGCAAAGAAAGTAGTTTCGGTTATAGGCGATTCTACCTTTATTCATAGCGGAATTACCGGACTTATCAATGCGGTTTACAACGGCTCTAACCTTACGCTTATTATACTTGACAATTCCACCACCGGAATGACGGGACATCAAAATCACCCTGCGACGGGATTGACCTTAAAAGGCACGCCGTCACCGATTTTGAACCTTGTCGACGTATGCAAAGTTGTCGGAGCTAAGAGCGTAAGCGTTGTCGATGCATACGATATGGCAGCTGTTGAAACAGCTGTCAAAAACGCTATTGACGAAGAAGGCGTCTCGGTTGTCGTAGCAAAAAGACCTTGCGCGCTTTTAAATAAAAATTATCCGCCGTCAATGAATATCGACGGATGCAAAAAATGCGGAGCTTGCTTAAAAATCGGTTGTCCTGCAATCGAAAAGCAAAAGGACGGCACTGCAAGAATTAACTCTTCGCTTTGCGTAGGTTGCGGACTTTGCGCAAAACTTTGTAAATTTGACGCAATTAAGGGAGGCAAGCAATGAAAACAAGTATTTTAATTGTCGGTGTAGGCGGTCAAGGTACTCTTCTTGCGTCAAGAATTTTAGGCAAATATGCATTCTTAAAAGGTCTTGACGTAAAACTTAGCGAAGTACACGGAATGTCGCAAAGAGGCGGAAGCGTTGTTACGCACGTTAAAATGGCGGACAAAGTTAATTCGCCTATTGTTGCGATGGGCGACGCTGACATCATACTTTCGTTTGAAAAGTTAGAAGCGGCAAGGTATTTGAATTTCCTTAAAAAGGGTGGCATAATCGTTACTAACACTCAAGAAATTCTTCCTATGCCCGTCATTACGGGAGCGAAAGAATATCCTGTCGACTGCTTGGAAAAAATCAAAAATGCAGGCATAGCGGTTGCGGAAAAAGACGCGTTAGCTTTGGCTGAAAAAGCAGGTTCTCCAAAAGCCGTAAACGTTGTTATGCTTGGAGCGTTGACGAAATATCTCGGTCTCGATAAGGACGTTATGCTCGAAGCGTTAAAAACCACCGTCCCTGCAAAATTCCTCGATATGAATTTAAAGGCATTTGAACTCGGTTATGCCGATTAGGAGATTTATGTTTAACGAAAGAATTGAAACAATGAGCAGAACCGAAATGGAGAATCTCCAATCGGTCAGACTTGTAGACGCGGTTAAAAGAGTTTACGAAAACGTAAAGTATTATCGTGAAAAAATGGACGCAATCGGACTTAAACCGTCGGATATTAAGTCGGTCGGCGATATTTATAAATTGCCTTACACGACTAAGCAGGATTTAAGAAATAACTATCCGTTCGACACTTTTGCAGTTCCTAAAAAAGAAATTGTCAGAGTACACGCATCGAGCGGAACAACGGGCAAACTTACGGTTGTCGGCTACACGAAGCGTGATATAGAAGACTGGTCGGAATGTACCGCCAGAGCGCTTGCAACGGCAGGCTGTACCGATGAAGATATAATTCATATTTCTTATGGTTACGGACTCTTTACGGGCGGTCTCGGAATACATTACGGCGCAGAAAAACTCGGAGCTATGACGGTTCCCGTATCGACGGGCAACACTATGCGTCAAATCGCTTTGCTCAAAGATTTCGGAGCAACGACTATTTGTTGTACGCCGTCGTATGCAATGTTCATTGCGGAAGAACTTCAAAAACTTAATATTCCGATTAGCGAACTTAGCTTAAAACGCGGTGTTTTCGGAGCGGAACCGTGGTCGCTTGAAATGAAAGACAAAATCGAAAAGCTGCTCGGCATCAAAGCGTACGACATTTACGGACTTTCGGAAATTTCGGGTCCGGGCGTTTCGGTTTGCTGTGGTGACGATTACGGTTTGCACGTCATGGAAGATTTCTTCTATCCTGAAATAGTTGACGTAAACACGCTTGAACCGCTCGGCGATTTGCAAGACGGCGAACTTGTGTTTACGACGCTTAGAAAACAAGGAATTCCGCTTTTGCGCTATCGCACAAGAGATATTTCGGCGCTCAACCACTCGAAGTGCGAACATTGCGGAAGAACGACTGTAAGGATGAAAAGAGTTTGCGGTCGAAGCGACGATATGCTTATTATTCGCGGCGTCAACGTATTCCCGTCGCAAATAGAAACGGTTCTTATGAACATTCCTGAAGTTATCGGCTCGCATTATAAGATTTTCGTTGACAGAGTAGGTGTTCTCGACACTATAGAAATTCAAGTCGAAATTTCCGAAAACAACGTTACGGACGAAGTTAAGTCCATTGAAAATATTCGTCGCAGAGTCGAACACGATATGCAATCGATGCTCGGTATCGCGGCCAGAATAACTTTGGTTTCTCCAAATTCTTTACCGCTCAGCGAAGGCAAAACGGCAAGAATTGAAGATAGAAGAAAAATATAGGAGGAAATAACTATGTTAGTAAATCAAATAGCTGTATTTTTGGAAAACCGCGCAGGCAGACTTTTGTCGCTCAGCAAAGCGTTAAGCGACGCAAAAATCGACCTTGTTTCTCTCAATATTGCGGATACGAGCGATTTCGGCATCGTGAGAATGATTACTTCCGACAATCAAAAAGCGATTGACGCATTGAAGAGCGCAGGCTTTGTCGTAAAGGAAAACGAACTTATCGGAATCGAAGTCGATGACGTTCCGGGTGGCTTAACAAGAGTCCTCGAAGGCTTGGCAGGTTCGGATATCGACATCGAGTATCTTTATTCATATGCAAAAAGCAATTCGTCAAAAGCAACGATTTTAGTGAAAACTGCCGATCTCGATAAGGCAAACAAAATTTTAAAGGAACTTAAATTCATTTAATTATCGTTTTGCGGCTTAAACTATAAGTTAAGCCGAAAAGAGTATAATAACAAAATGGATTTAGATTTAAAAGTGTAATTTATTTGCATTATGGCTTTTGTATAAGATTTTCGCGTGGTAGCGGTGTTAATTTTGCCATCGATATTATCTTATTGTTTGTCCAGTAGTTTAACTTTTTTAAGCGTTCGCACAAGCGGACGCTTTTTTTTTGATTAAATTTAAATTGAAATAATTATGACAAAATTATGACTCAGATAATAACCAAAATTCAAACTGTTTTTATGCGATGGTTTTAATATCTTAAAAACTATGTTTTTTTTTTAAAATAATAATTAACGGCATAGTGTCTTAAAGTTAGACAGACAAAATTTAAACTAACAACCTTTTGATAAGAAAAAACGATTTAAAGTTTTAAAAGTTAATACTTAAAACAATTCACCAACGGCAAGAGCGCGGCATATTTTGGCGTAGGTGAAAAATTGGAACTTAAATTTGTTTGTAACGTAAGGGCAATAAGACAGAATTTAAAAAGTTTGTCAGTCAAAGGCAAAAAGCTGTTATTTATGGTAAAAGCAGACGCTTATGGACACGGCGCAAAAGAGGTCGCATTAGGAACGGAAGACATTGTGGACTATTTCGGAGTCGCTACCGTTGAAGAAGGCATAGAGCTTCGGAAATGCGGAATCGTTAAGCCTATTTTGGTGTCTGTTTTCTTTTGCGAGGAAGCCGAAAACGTCGTAAGTTTTGATTT
>JAQYCY010000123.1:0-6279 GCA_028724485.1 Bacillota bacterium
GTTATCGCTCCTACAATATTAGTCTTAAATACAAACTATTGGATGGATGTTCGCCTTACGCGAAAGTTCGCTTCGCTCACCGAACCGACGAGCAACAAGCATTTTTTCTTTTTCAATGCTACTACACACAACTGATTTTAAAAAACTGTTTTTATGCTCGTAGGTTCATCCGCTACACTCTCTAGCAAAAAAATACCCTTAACAAAGTTAAGGGTATTTTTTGGTGGAGAGGGATGGATTCGAACCATCGAAGCTAACAGCAACAGATTTACAGTCTGCTCCCTTTGGCCACTCGGGAACCTCTCCATTGGAGCTGGTGATCGGAATCGAACCAACAACCTGCTGATTACAAATCAGCTGCTCTGCCAGTTGAGCTACACCAGCAAACGCTGATTTTTTGGTGCCTCGGGGCGGACTTGAACCACCGACACAGGGATTTTCAGTCCCTTGCTCTACCAACTGAGCTACCGAGGCATATATGGCTTTTCTTATTTACGGCAACGACTTAGTCGTTGCCGTAAATTTGGCGATCCGGAAGGGACTCGAACCCTCGACCTCCAGCGTGACAGGCTGGCGTACTAACCAACTGTACTACCGGACCACGTTAAATATGCAATTTTGGTGGGCCTTCACGGACTCGAACCGCGGACCAATCGGTTATGAGCCGACCGCTCTAACCAACTGAGCTAAAGGCCCGAATGAGCAACTGCCCAAACGCAATTTTTGGTTGGGGTGACAGGATTCGAACCTGCGACGTTCTGCTCCCAAAGCAGACGCTCTACCAAACTGAGCCACACCCCATCGCGCTACTCAAAGCGACTGTTAAAATATACAATATAAAATGTCTATTGTCAACTTTTTTTCGGCAATAAAATGAAATTTTTTTAATTTTATCGACCTTTTAAAAAATTTCGCTTTAATCCTCAAAAAATTCGTTTTATCAGGCGTCGCTTACTCGGTTTGTTTGCGAACTACTCTTTAATTTTCTTTATTATAACACCGATTTTACTTAACCGTTAGCGTTTTTAAAAGGTTTTGCGAATTGTTTAAAAAACTTGTTTTTATAGCCGTCGTGTGCTATTATTAAAGCTAATCAGGAGGAACTATGGACAAACTTCAAAAAGATATAATCGATATTCTCACCGAAGACGCAAGATTAACTGCAAAAAAAATAGCGCAAATGCTCGGCAAAACCGAAAGCGAAATAGCAGACGCAATAGCCGAACTCGAACAAAGCGGCGTTATCGTTAAATACACCACTATCGTCAATTACGGCGACGACGCTTCCGACGTTCAAGCGCTTATCGAAGTTAAAGTCACGCCTGAACGCACGAAAGGTTTTGAAAAAATCGCAGAGGAAATTTCGGCATATGACGAAGTTGACTCGGTAAGCCTTATGAGCGGCGGCTATGACTTTTGCGTCATACTTAAAGGAAAATCGTTAAGAGAAGTTGCGATGTTCGTTTCGGAACGTTTATCGACCTTAAACGGCGTCATTTCGACCGCAACTCACTTTATACTTAAAAAGTACAAAATTGACGGAGTTAAACTTAACTCCGACGACGAACACAGGATGGCAGTCGGAGCATGATTGATTATAGCAAAATTTTAACAAAACGCGTTCAAGACATAAAACCTAGCGGAATACGCAAGTTTTTTGACGTCGTGAGCGAAATTAAGGGCGCAATATCGCTCGGAGTCGGCGAGCCTGATTTTATCACGCCTTGGTCGATGAGAAACGAAGCGATAAAGTCTATTCAAAAAGGCTACACGCAGTACACTTCAAACGCCGGAATTCTGAAACTGAGAGAACTTATTTCCGAATATCTCAAACGTTCGCAGAATTTGACGTACAATCCGACGGACGAAATTATCGTCACGGTCGGCGCAAGCGAAGCTATCGACTTGTCGCTCAGAGCTTTACTCGACAGCGGTGACGAAGTTTTGATTCCCGAACCGTCATACGTTTCTTACGTCCCTTGCGTAGAACTTGCAGGAGCCGTTCCCGTTCCTATTAAATGCACAGCAGACAACGGTTTTATCGTCACTAAGGAAGAACTTGAAAAAGTCATAACGCCTAAAAGCAAAGTGCTTATTTTGCCGTATCCGAACAACCCTACGGGCGGAATTATGACAAAAGAACAGCTCGAAGCAATTCGCGAAACGATTATAAAACACAACCTTGTCGTTTTGTCTGACGAAATCTACGGCGACCTTACTTACGGCTCAACGCATTGCTCTATCGCTTCTCTCGACGGAATGAGGGAACGCACGATTTTGGTCAGCGGCTTTTCAAAGGCATTCGCCATGACGGGTTGGCGACTCGGTTATCTCGCCGCTCCGAAAGAAATCGTTTATGCCGCTTACAAAATTCATCAATATACGATAATGTGCGCACCGACGGCAAGCCAATATGCCGCAATCGCCGCTCTCGAAGAAGGACTCGAAGACGGATTTCAAACGGTTGCCGCAATGCGTGACGAATACGACAAACGACGCAGATATATTCTTGCAAGGCTCAATGAAATGGGACTTAAATGCTTTGAACCAAAAGGTGCGTTTTACGTCTTCCCTTGCGTCAAATCGACGGGACTCGACGGCGACGAATTTTCGCTCAAATTGCTCGAAAAAGAAAAAGTAGCGGTCGTTCCGGGTTCGGCTTTCGGAAGCTGTGGCAAAGATTATGTCAGAATAAGTTATGCATATTCGATTAAAGCTCTCGACGAAGCCTTAAATCGTATCGAAAAATTTTTAAAGGAAATTTAAGCATATATGGCGGATTATTTCAAACTCCGCAAAGCGGACGTTTTAGAAAAACTTAATAACGTCAAAAACGAATTGCCCGAATTTATCGACGAGTTTTTCGTCGGCATTGCCACGCAAACGTCCGAGCTTACAAGGCTTAATTACGCCTATGACCTTAGAGTTTTCTTTTATTTTTTGACCGTAGGCACAAGACGATTTAAAAACCGCACTCCACTCGACTTTTGCAAGGCGGATCTCGAAGCAATTACGACGTACGATCTCGAAAACTATCTCGAATGGCTCACCGCTTACAATATGGGCGATAAATGCTACACAAACGAAGCGACAGGCAAGGCAAGAAAACTTTCAACCGTGCGCGCAATGTTTAAATACTTTTTCAACAAAGGCGATATCGTCGCAAACACGGCGGCAAAAATAGCTATGCCGAAATTGCACGACAAAGAAATAATAAGACTCGAAGGCAATGAAGTCGAAGATATATTAAACGTAACCGAAACCGGCGACGGATTAACAAAAAAAAGTCTTGATTTTCACGATAAAACTAAAGTTCGGGACAAGGCAATCGTTACGCTTTTGCTCGGCACGGGAATTCGTGTCAGCGAGTGTGTCGGACTGAACATAAACGACGTCGATTTCAACAATCACGCTTTCACCGTAACGAGAAAAGGCGGAAGCAGAACGATTTTATACTTCGGCAAAGAGGTAGAAGAAGCTCTCGGCGAATACGTCTACGACGAAAGATTGAACGTTAAAGACGCCTTAGACCCCGACGCCCTATTCCTTTCTTTGCAAAAAAAGCGAATTTGCGTCAGAACGGTTGAAGTGTTGGTAAAAAAATATGCGCACATTATCGCGCCACTTAAAAAGATTTCACCGCATAAACTCAGAAGCACTTTCGGCACGAATCTTTACAGAGAAACGCGCGATATTTATATGGTAGCCGACGTTTTGGGACACCGCGACGTCAACACAACAAAAAAACACTATGCGGCAATAAGCGACGACCACCGTCGTCAAGCCGCCGAAATCATAAGACTCAAAAAAGACGACGAATAGTTTTTAATGCCGCATAAGTTGCGGCACTTTAATTCTTCCGAATATCAGCCGAATAAAACGCCGATTGACACAAAATGTTGTAGATTTAGTTCTATAACTTTTTTTTGCGTATTTTATGATTTTTTCAAATTTGTTGACGAACGTATTCCATAAAAGCGTGATTTATAAGGTAGTTTTCGCAAATTATTGACTTTTTTAGAATGGTTTGATAAGATTAGATAATAAGGTGAAATATGGATGTTTCTTCAGTAAATAGCGACCTTATCCGCGGCAACGTTACTACGATTATTTTGAACTCGCTCGCCGACGGTGACAGATACGGCTATGACATCTTAAAAGAAATAGAAGACCGAAGCGAAGGCAGATACAAACTTAAACAAGCCACGCTTTACAGCTGTCTTAAAAGGCTCGAAAAAAGCGGGCTTATTTCATCATACGCAGGCGACCCCGACGTCACGGGCGGTGGTCAAAGACGCTATTATCGACTTACCGACGAAGGCAAAAAGTATCTCGAAAAAGAAAAACAGGAATACGAATATTCCCGCACGATATTAGACAAGCTCGTTTCAAACGACGACTTCGATTTTGAAAATCGCACTGCCCCGTTCAACGCCGACGAGCTTAGACCGTACACAAAACAAAAAGAAGAAAAGAAGGTCGTCTATAAAGAAAAAATAGTTTATAAATATATCGACCGCCCTAACTCGCCTTGTATTATTCCCGAAAAAGACGGGGCTTATATGAGCGACAAGGAAATTGAATTTTTGGAAGAATCGGCTATTAAGAATCCTTCAAAAATCTATCAAAACGGCGAAAACGAAAATATCGGACAGTCCGAACAACAATCCGTTGCAAACACCGAACAACAAGGCTCTCAAAACACAAACGAGAATTTACAAGCGGAAACTGCAAACGAAAACGTAGCGAGCGAAAATGCGAACGGCAGTTATACCGAAGAGCAAGGTTTTGCTTCGGCAAATTCGGGCACGGCATCGGACGTCCCTGTCACAAACAATTACGATACCGAACCTACAAAACCTAGACGCACTCTTCAAGAAGTTTTTGAAGAAAAAGAAAGAGAAGCAAACGGGCAAGGTTGGCAAAACTTGTCGGAATTGCAAAGCGGCGAACAAACCGAACAAACTGCTCCGCAAGAGCCTGAACAATTCGATACTCGTATGGCGTTTTTCGGAAACACGTTCGACGAGCGTCTTGACAATATGATTAAGGCAAGAAAAGAAGCGGCTATGGCAAATGCTTTAAACGGCAACTCTGCCGAAGTCGAGCCGCCTACTCATACGGGAATGCTCAAAATATTCTCCGTTATCGACGATGCGGAAGGTCGTCATTACGAAGAGCTTAAAAACAATCCGCCAAAACCAGAAAACGAAATTCTTGTAAGCGAAACGAGAAGCCGTTCGCTAAAAGAAGTTTTGGAAGAAAAAGAAAGAGCGGCAAACGAGCGCAAAAAGCTCGAACAGCAAAACGCTCCCGTTGAAGAACAAACCGAACCCGAACGTGAATATGCGACGAGCTACGTTACGCCTAAACTCGAAGGCAAGTTTGAGTTTGAAAATTCCGAAGAGCCTTACGTCGATTTCTTCGACGGACTGACGCACTCGGAAATTACTCCTGCCCCCGAAAAAGTCATCGAAGAGCGTCCGATTTATCAAGACGCCGTACTGCAAAACCGACTTTATTCAAAGGGTTTCAACTTAAAACCTTATGAAAAATCGAACACGCAAAACTATTATTACGGCAATTTTGTTTACATAAACAAATTAAGACGAGACAGCAACCTTATCGCGCTTGCGACATATCTCGTTTTGCTTGCGATTTTATGGGGAACGTGTTATATGAAAGTTACGCAAAACTTATTCATATCCGCCCTTGCAGTCGGAATCGGACTTTATCTCATTCCGCTGATAACTTACTTCGTACAACCTAAAAAGCGTTCAAAGGCAAAATACAGCTTTAAATACGCAATGCTGAACGCCGCAATGCTGTTTATCGAACTATCGGTTATAGTCGCGCTCATAGGTTTCTTCATTGTAGGCGCGGACGTATCGAATCCGACAAGCGTCATTGCTCCGATTGTCGTTCCGATAACGCTTTTGACGACTTTGTTGTTCATGCCGATATATCACGGACTTCTTTACAACAGCAAAAAATATCACATTCAATAAAACAAAGTAAAGTCGGCGCTTGCCGATTTTATTTTGTAACGATGATTGCCTAAGATTCGACTTACAACAAAACTATACTTTACCTAAAATTTAATGCGGCAATCATCTGCGACATTTTGCAAACGCTAAAATAATGACATAAAAAAAGCGTATCACAAATCGTAATACGCTATTGGCAGGGGAGACGCGATTCGAACACGCAACCAGCGGTTTTGGAGACCGCTGCTCTACCGTTGAGCCACTCCCCTAAGCCTTAATATTATATTATATC
>JAQYCY010000124.1:0-2259 GCA_028724485.1 Bacillota bacterium
AAGGCAAAACAAAAAGCACGCATACGCGTGCCTTTGTTTGTTAATAAATTTCTTAGTCTTCCGGTCTGACAAGGTAATTGCCGCGGTTTTTAAGAAGTTGCTTCGTTCCTTTAACGATTGCGCCCATTCCGTTTTCGGCAATGTGGCAACCAAACGGGAAGTTAGCTTCGAAGAACTCTTTAACGCCCCTGATTGCGGCGCCACCGCCGATGACGGAAATGCCGCCCTTTATAATGTCTGAAGACAATTCAGGAGGGGTTTGTTCAAGAGTAACTTGAATGCAGTGTTTCATTTGCTCGAAAGCTCTAAGCACGATCGGATAGATTTCTTCTTGCTTTACAATAACCGAATCAGGTCTGCCGGTGCTAAGATGTCTACCGCCAGCTTCAAGAGTCTTTTCAACGTCTTCAGGAAGAAGAGTTGCAAGTTCTATCTTGATTCTTTCAGCGGTCTTTGAACCGATGATAAGGTTGTGTTGTACTTTCATGTATTTTGTGATTTCGTTGTCGATATAATCGCCTGCCGTTCTGACTGCGTTCAAAACGACGACGTCGCCGCAAGAAAGAACACCGACGTTAGTCGAGCCTGCGCCGATATCAACGACCATCGAACCTTCAGGTCCATAAATGTCGATGTCTGCTCCGATTGCGCCTGCTTTAATTTCAGGTTCGACAAAGCTGTCTTCGATACCCATGCTCTTTGCAAGGTCCATAAGAGCTTTTCTTTCGACTTCGGTGATTTGTGCAGGGCAGCAAATCAAGAGCGTCGATTTCTTAAAGTCAAAGTTAAGTTTGCCGAGTTTGCCGAAAACGTATTCAAGCAAAGTTCTTGTTGCTTTGATATCTGCAACCACACCTGCGTTCATCGGATATACCAATCTGATTTTATCATGGATTTTACCGACCATATCTTTTGCTTGATTACCGCAAGCGATAACTCCGCGAGTTGCCGCATCATATGCAACGATAGTAGGTTCATCGAAAACGATTCCGTAGCCCGAAATGTAAACTAAGGTGTTTGCAGTTCCGAGGTCGATACCGATTTTTGCGCCTTCTTTGTTAACGGCACTGTTCAAAATACTATTATTTTTTGCCATAGTCCCAATCACTCATAAACGACTGCTTAGCAGCCGAATATTTCCTCCTCTTTCCTATTTTTGATTAGTTTGCTTTGCCACGTTAGCTAAGCTCGCTAATCCAGTGGCTTTTCTCTATTTTAACTCAAAATGCTCTTATAGTCAAGAGCGATTTTAAATTATTAGTCATTTTTGTAAATTTATTTTCAATTCGCCATTTTTCGGTTTTTTATCACATTTTAACCGATTTTTCGCCAAAACCGATATAAATACTATTTAACGCTGAATAAATATCTGGTTTTTGTATGATATATCTCGCCTTTTTTAAGCTCGCATGACGGATATCCGACGTTGACAGCATTAGGATAACCTTGTGTTTCCATACAAAAAGCCGATTGATGTCCGTAAGTTTTTTTGCCTTTTATTCCGTCTAAAAAGTTACCGCTGTAGAATTGCATACACGGTCTGTCGGTGAACACTTCCATAAATATTCCCGTCTTGTCGGAATAGGCGGAAGCGACCGCCAAGCCGTCGTTATCTAAAACGTAGTTGAAATCATAGCCGCCGCCGATTTTAAGATACTTGTCATCCGCCGCTATGTCCTTTCCGATTTTTTTAGGCTTTTCAAAATCATAAACCGTATCTTTAATATCGACGTTTTTGCCGCTCGGAATAAGCTCGTCGTCTATATCCGAAATAAACCGTGAATTTATGTACACTTCGTGATTGTGGTTTGTAACAAAGTCGCCGTCAAGATTGAAATAGGCGTGATTTGTGAGCGAGCAAAGCGTGTCGCCGTCGGTAAATGCCGTGTATTCTATGTTAAATCCGTTCTCGTCGTCAAGGCTATACGTTACGCAAACGTCAAGCGCGGACGGATAACCTTCTTCCATATCATTAGACGTATATCTCATGGCAAGTTTTTCGCCGTCGATTTCGCCTTTCCATATTTTTCGGTCAAAGCCTTCCTTGCCGCCGTGAAGGTGATTGTTTCCGTCGTTTTTAAACAAGTTATATTCTTTACCGTTCAAACTGAATTTTGCGCCGCCTATGCGGTTGCAAACTCTTCCGATAACGGCGTTAAAATACGGATTGTCCCCCATAAAGCCTTCCGGCGTATCGAAGCCTGCAAGCACGTCAACGGCGTTTCCGTTTTTATCGAACGGTTTTAAGGTCACTATTCT
>JAQYCY010000125.1:0-2674 GCA_028724485.1 Bacillota bacterium
CAAAATTTATGCAAAGCGCGGTTGAAGTGTTAAACAGTATTCCCGACCTTGCCGAGCGCGCCGTTTATGTAGACGTCGTGTCGAAAAAAACGGGAATAGTACACGGAGAAATCGAAAAACAGATAAAGGAAATACCGGAAGAAAAGCCGCAAATTTCCGTTTTGAGTTCCGCATTGAAAGCGGACAAGGTTCAGATGAAGGCGGCAAGATTTGCACTTAACGCAATAATCACGAACAAAAAATACGCCAAACTGTCGGACCTTAAAAGAGATTGGCTTCCGGATGCGACTCAAATCGAAATTTACGATTACGTCAAAATGAAAAGCGAACTCGGCGAAAAGGTAGCGGCAGGAATGTTATACGGCAACGTTTCCGAAACGCCTGAACTCGATGCGGTTATAAATAATTATGAAGAAATTAGCGGCTTGGGGCTTGAAGAGAAGTACTATGTCGATTGTCTTATAAAACTCGCCGACAGTTATTACGGCGAAGAAATCGAACGACTCACCAAAGAGTTCGAAGACGAAACGGACAGCGGCAAGAAAACCGAACTGCTTAAAAGAATATCGCAAATACAAACAAAACTCAGGTCGCAGAATTTAGAGGACAAGTATTAGGAGAATATGCAAATGGAAAGAGAGCAATTATTGCAAATGGAGATTGAAAAAATCGTCAAACTCGGAAAAGCAAACGGTTCGATAACCGAAGACGAGGTTATGTCGAAACTCGAACATTTAAAAGCTACTCCGGAAGATATGGAAGTCGTTTTCAACGCTCTTAACGAACAAGGCATAGTCGTCAAAGAAATGCCGAAAAACGAAGAAATCGACAAGATTATGGAAGGCAGTTCGGACGACAGCGTAAAAATGTATCTTAAAGATATTGGTAAAGTTCCGCTTTTAACGCCTGAAAGGGAAGTCGAACTTGCAAAGCGTATGGAACAAGGCGACGAAGAAGCAAAAGCTATTTTGTCGGAGGCAAACTTGCGTCTTGTCGTTTCGATTGCGAAGCGTTACGTCGGAAGAGGAATGCAGTTTTTGGATTTGATTCAAGAAGGCAACCTCGGGCTTATGAAAGCGGTTGAAAAGTTCGACTATACGAAAGGATTTAAGTTTTCTACTTACGCAACGTGGTGGATAAGACAAGCGATAACGAGAGCTATCGCCGATCAAGCGAGAACTATTCGTATTCCCGTGCATATGGTTGAAACAATCAACAAACAAGTCAGAGCTACTCGTCAACTTCTCCAAAAACTCGGACGAGAACCGCTTCCTGAAGAAATTGCGGAATATCTTGGCACAAGTGTAGAGAGAGTGCGTGAAATTCAAAAGATAGCGCAAGACCCTGTGTCGCTCGAAACTCCTATCGGTGAAGAAGAAGACAGCCATCTTGGCGACTTTATCGAAGACAATACGGCTCAATCGCCTGCCGACGTTGCCGAAAGCAATATGCTCAAAGAGCAACTTATTCAGGTTTTGAACACTTTGACACCGCGTGAGGAAAAGGTTTTAAGACTTCGTTACGGTCTTGACGACAGCCATCCGAGAACGCTTGAAGAGGTCGGAAAGGAATTTAACGTTACTCGTGAAAGAATAAGACAAATAGAAGCTAAGGCGCTTAGAAAACTTCGTCATCCTAACAGACTTAAAAGACTTAAAGATTTCGAATGATTAAGTTAAGCGAAAGATTGAACGAGATTTTCTGCCACGTCGAAAATTGCGACAGCGTTGCGGACGTTGGGGCGGACCATGGCAAGGTGGCGGTTAAATGCGCTCTTTGCGGTAAAAAGGTCGTTGCAACCGATATAAGCTCGCAAAGTCTGTTAAAGACGAAAGAGCTGGCAGAAAGCTATGGTGTGAACGTTAAAACCGTTGTATGCGACGGGCTTAGCTCGTTAGAAAGCGGCGAGGTCGAAGCGGTTGTAATTGCAGGACTTGGCGGAATCGAAATGGCTAAAATTTTGAGCGACGCCGCTAATGCCGATAAGCGTTTTAAAAAATACGTATTGTCGCCGAACACCGATGCAAAAGTCGTGAGAAGTGTTTTAATTAAAAATAAAATCGGAATAGAGCGAGACTATATGATTGAGGAAACGGGAAAGTTTTATCCGATTATCGTAGGCGGCGGAAGTTATCAACCATACGATGAGTATGAAATCGAGTTTGGGATAGAGTATAAAACCGATGAAACAACTAAGTCGGCTATGAAAAAAGAGTACGAACGATTACAGCCGTTTAAAGATAAATTGAGCGGAGAAAACAAATCGAGATTCGGACTTTTGGAGAAGATTTATGAAACTTAGCGAATTAAACGACATCATATATGAAGTTGCGCCTGCATCTCTTGCCGCAGACTATGATAATACGGGCATTATGCTCGGGGACCCCGATTCGGAAGTCAAGGGCGTTTTGACAACGCTCGACGCAACCGTTGCCGCCGTTAAGGAATGCGAGAAACTCGGATATAACGTTTTGCTTACGCATCATCCGTTATTTTTTAAGGACGTAAAAAGCATAACGCCTTGCAATAGAACAGGCGAAGTTGCGATAGAAGCGATAAAAAACGGAATTGCCGTTTTGTCGCATCACACAAACTTTGACAATTCTCCTGTCGGGCTTAACGCGTTGTTTGCCGAAATGCTCGGCGGAAAAGGAGTAACTCTTGAAGCGGAGGG
>JAQYCY010000126.1:0-5995 GCA_028724485.1 Bacillota bacterium
GCACGAATTACGAATGCTACAAAGGACTTTATTCGAGTTTCAATTCGATGAACCTTTTTGAAATTGCTCACTCGTTAAACCGTCAATTCGGATATGAAAATTGGGCGCTTTATCGTGGCAATCATTTTCTGTGCTTTGCCGACAACCACGACGTAACGAGAATTGCGAGCTTGTTAAACGACAAAAACGCAATTTATCCGCTTTACGGAATTCTGTTCGGAATGAACGGAATACCGTGTCTCTATTACGGTAGCGAGTGGGGCGAAACGGGCGTTAAAGGACACGGAAGCGATGACGAATTAAGGCCGAGTTTCGATAAACCGCAATGGAATGAACTTTGCGACTACATAGCGAAACTTGCGAAAATTCATAAAAGCAGCGACGCGTTGGTTTGGGGCGGATACAGAAACGTCACGATAACGAACAAACAACTGGCGTTTGAAAGAGCGACCGACAAAGAGCAAGTTCTTGTTCTGACAAATGCAGACGGAAGCGAATTTTCAATTCATTTAAACGGATTTGAAAATCGCAAAGCAATAGATATGTTTACGAATAAAGAGATATATCTTGAAAACGGCAACTATCTTTTAAAGCCTTACGAAACGGCGTATCTCAAAATGATTTAAAAACCTGCATAAAGCAGGTTTTGTTTTATCAAAACTCGTTTTTTATTGAAAAACCTTTCAATATGTTTTAAAATAAAAAAGAAATATTTAAGGAGTATGCAACAAATGGGCGTTGCAGGGTGTTTAATTGATGATTATGGACAATAGGGCGCTGAATAAGCTGTTACTTAAAATTGCCGACGGTGACGATTCTGCCCTTTCAAAGCTGTACGAAGAAACGAAAAAAGGTGTATTTGCCTTTGTTTTGTACTACCTATCGAAAGAAGACGCAGAAGACGTTATGCAAGACGTTTATCTTGCAATAAGGGCAAACGCAAATAAGTATACGGCCGATACGAATGCTAAGGCGTGGATTTTGCAAATAGCGAAAAATCACGCTCTCAACAAAATTAAAAAGAACAAAAGGAACGTGCCTCTTGACTTGGCCATCGATAAAGGGGAAACGAGCGAGTATGACGGCATAACCGACGTTATGCGCAAAGTGCTTTCAGACGAAGAATTCGAAATTGTCACTTTGCACGTAGTGTGGGGTTATAAACATAAGGAAATAGGCGAGATGTATTCCGCTCCGACGGGAACTATAACGTCGAAATACAAAAGAGCCGTAGAAAAGGTAAAAGCGGCTTTAAAGGAGGTGTGATATGAATTGGAAAAAACAATGGCTTAATGAATTGTCCGAAAAAGCTCCGAAAGCAGAAAAATTAAATGTCACGCCTAACGGCGGAGGAACAGTTGCGCTTAAAAAGAAAGCCGGCATAACGACAGTCGCAATTGTCGCTTTTTTAGCGTTGTTCCCTATCATATTTTTGTGTTTGTGGTTTACCGTGTTTAAACAGCCGACAGACGTTGATTTTGGCGGTGACTTTGTCGCAGTGGAAATCAATCCGTCCGTTGTGTTTAGTTTGGACAAAAACGGAAAGGTGGAAAAAGCGGTAAGTTTAAACGGGGACGCCGACCTTATTTTGTCAAACGAGAATGCAAAATCCGCTATTATAGGAAAGAGCGTCAATGATGCGCTAAATGCCTACGTCGATTATGCGGCAAAACTCGGCTACGTCAATTTGCTTCTTGACGCCGTAAAAGTTTCCGGTACGTCGGAAAAAACCGTCGATAAAGCGATTTCGTCACTTGAAAATCATTTAAAAAAAGACGGAATTTATTCTGCTGTGGTAAACGGTGGCTATGACGGTGAAAACGTAGCAAAACTTTGCGGTTCAAAAGCGGAGCTTGGCGAAATAGCGAAAAAAATTAAAGATATGGAAAGTTTCGCCTTTGAAAACGAGGCAAAATTTTTGACGTTTGACGCTATTCTTGAAAAGTACAAAAAAGAAATTTTGCTGATGCCCGAAATAAAGAATTATATTGTAGAAGTTCTCTGTTCGGAAAAAAGTCCGCTTGACGAGCGTGTAAAAACTCAAGTACGCTATCTTGCTCAGTATTATCCGGAAGAATTTTTGGAAAAACTTGAAGAATGGAAGAAACTTGCCGAAGCGATTGCTCCGTCATTTGCCGACAGTATCCTTGATTTTATCGACTTGCCAAAAACCCTCAATGAGTATTTTGAGAAAGTTGTAAAAGCGATCAAATATGATTTTGAGAAAAAACTAAGCGTGAATATGCCGAAATACAATTTGCCGCGAGAAGAAATAACGACGGAAGCATACGAGGAGTTTTTAAAGGGCATAGAGGAGACTTACGGTTCGGTCGAAAAGTTTTGGGAAAGCAAAAGGTAGTTTCGTGCATAGCGAGGCGATGAAACTAATACTTTTTGACAGATGATACTAAGTTTAGCGATAAAAGCCGAAACGGCAATAAAAAAATAAATTGTTGCAACAAAACGCCTATTATGATTGTTTAATAGACAAATACAAATTCAATAAAGCGGAGGTGCTTATGAAACAAAAAATTGCAATCATTCTTTGTTTGGCTTTAGTCTTAGTATTAGGTTTGACTTTGGTAGCTTGTAACAAAGATACGGAAAAAGAAGCAACAGCTAAATCGTTCGTAAGCCTTGACATTAACCCTGAAATCAATTTAACTTTAGACAAAAACAACAAGGTTATAAGTGTCAGCGGAGCTAACGAAGACGGACAAGTTTTACTTTACGGCGAAAAGGGCATCATCGGCGTTGACGTCGAAACGGCGGTAGGCAATATCGTAAATCTTGCAATTAAATACGGCTATCTTGACGAAAACAACACAGTAGTCGGAACAAGCGTAAGTTCATCGATTGGAAATGCCGACAAAATTCTTGCGAAAGTAAATGCAAAAATTGAAGCGACAAAAGACGAAGACGGAAAACTTACGATTAAGGCGGACGCAAGCGGCTCGTTTGCTCTTCTTAGAGAATATGAAAACTTTAAGGCAATTCACGCCGACGTCGACATAAGCCTTGCCGATTTCAAACTCGCATTAGCGGCGTCTGAAACGGGCGAAGTAACTCTTGAAGTGGCCGTCAAACTCGACACTTCAAAACTTATCAAAATCGTGAACGATGCTCAAAAGAAAGCTGCCGAATATGCGACCGAAGCATATGACGACGCTGTAGAAATGGCTAATGCTGTTTACGAACAAGCGTTAAAAGCGGCAGACTCTGCGGCGTATATCGAATTTTACGGAAAGCGCATTGCTAAAATCGCAACCAATCTCGATTATGCAGACACTGTCTATTACGGCGGACTCTACGGAATGTACGCTTCAACGTCGGCAGGACTTAAAGTTACGTCGGCAGGCATAAAGGCGGCAAACAAAGTCGCTACTTACGCCCTTGACGAAGCGCAAATCAAAAAGATTGCCACAGCTCTCGGATTTACCGATGAAGACGTAAACAAACTTAAAGACAGCAACGGAAATATTACGATTGAAAGCATCGAGGCTTATGCAAACAAATATTTCAAAAACAGCGAACAAACCCAAGAAATTAAAGCAAAGGCTGAAGCGTTGAAAAAAGCGTTAAACGATATCCAAATAGATATCAGAATTGAAATTGACGGCAAAGTCAAAGAATATTCTTTAAATATCGAAAAGGTTGTCAAAGCAGGCGAGGATGCCTCTGCCGCTTTAAACAATACGCTTGCTTCGGTTATGAGTCGCCTTCCGGAAGAATTCCAAACCTATCTTAACGATTTTGAGGTAGCTGCCAAAAAAGTCAGAGCGGTGCTTAAAGGCGAAGAAGGCGCAATGGACAATCTTGACGAATATATCAAAGAGTTAGACGCAAAAGCCGACGAGATACTCGGAAAAATCAAGCAAGATATGACGGAAAAAGACAAACAAGAGTTGCAAGAAATCAAGGATAGAAACGCAAAAGCATTGACCGACGCAAAAGCTAAGTTTGACAAGAGCTTGTCAGACGCTAAAAACGAAGCAATGAAATTCTTGCAAGAGAAAAAGGATGCGAGAAGACCAACCCCTATTGAAGGTTAAACGAGGACTATTCAATTAGGTTTAAACAATAAATGCCAAATTCAAACAATAAATTTAGGCTAAAGGTTAAAGTATAAGTTTGAAAGGCATTTACAATAAAACCGCAATTTAGAGCCGACAAAAAGTTTAAGCGCAAGTTTAAAGTATAAGTCGATGAAGATTTGATGAAATAGTTTAAGTTTTAATCAACTACTATTCTCCAAAAGTAGTATAGACAAGATAAAAGCCACGCAAGTGGCTTTTATCTTGCCCTTTTTATGATAATGTTTGTTTAGGGCAAGGTTTGCGATTATGATAAAAAAACAGTAAATCGACGTAATGCGAAAAGATAAAGTTAAGTTAAATAAACAACCGCAGTTAAGACGAACTGCAACACAAAACGAAATCGGATAAATTTAATTAGTGAAACTGCCGATTAAGCGTAGCTATTTGACAAATCGGCTAAACATAATTAGTCAGGTAAAACAATTAAACAAATCGACTCAATATGTTATCAGGAATAGGCGATAAACTAACCGACCAAATAGCCTATTAAATATAAACATTAAACCACTCGACTAAATAGGTTGCTAGTATAAACAGCTAAACCTGCCGTTTAAAAGGCTATTTAGTTGCCGAATAAATAGGAGATAAAATTGCTGATATAAACGGTAAAAGAGGCGTTAGCTTATTAAACGTGTGTTTAAGAATTTTTATATGCGTCAAGGTCGAATTCCATAAGCTCGTTTGTGTATGGATTGATAAAACTTATATATGAACATTCGAGCATCTGACCGCCGTTATATTCTCCTTCATAGTTTCCGTACAACGTATCGCCTACGACGGGGTGTCCTATGTGAGCGGCGTGCAATCTGATTTGATGAGTTCGCCCCGTAAAGAGTTTGACTTTGCAAACGGTGTTAGAGCCGTCGTAGCGCAAAGGCGTGAACAGGGTTTTTGCTTGTTTTCCGTTTTCGTCAATCGTGCGTTTCATGACGAGCGGCTTGCTGAGTATGGGGGCATCTATAAAAGTTTCGCGCTCCAATTTGCCCGTCAGAGTTGCGGTGTAAATTTTTGTTATGCCGTTTCCGTCCGACAGCAGCGAGTGTGTAATTCCGTTCAGCGCGACAAGCGTAAGCCCTGACGTGTCCTTGTCAAGTCTTGTGACAATTCTAAACGTTTCTTTGGGGAAAAGATAGGTAAGTCCTGCAAGAAGGTTGTCGTCATAATGACCGTGCGTCGGCATAGACGGCACGCCCTTAGGTTTAAACAAAACCAAAAAGTCTTCGTCCTTATATAAAACTTTTATGGGAACTTCTTTGGCGGTTCGATAAGGCTTTGAGGTTTCGGGTATAAAAATGCTCACTTCGTCATTTGGACATAGCCGCACGTTGCCTTTAAATGTTTGTCCGTTAACTAAAACTTGTCCGCCGTGCAGTCTTATTAAAACCGATATGCGGCGTGAAAAAAGCGAATTCATAAACGTTTTTACGTCGGTGGTTTCTTTAATTGTGAAGCGCATAGTTTTGTCCATAGATAAAGTATACCGCCCTTTTTCAAGTCGGTCAAATAAAATTATTTTGGGTATTGATTGAATGAACAAAATATGTTAAAATAAAATTACCAAAAACTTGGAGGAAATTATGTTAACCGTAAATTTTGTAGACGATGTAAAAAAGACTTTCAACGGCGACAGTATGAGATGGGTTGCCGGCGGCAATATCATCGACCTTATCGAAGAACTTAGTGATTGGTATAAACTTGATCCTAATTCACTAGTTGATTTCAGATACCTTGTAAACGGCAAGGAAGTTCCGCAAAAGAAGTGGGGAAAAATCAAACTTAAACCGAGAGACGGAATAATGATTATGCCTAAAAATTTCACGCCTGTCGTGCCAGAAGACTAAAAAGTTTAACATGATATCTTAACGCCTGCAAACTTTGCGGGCGTTTTTTTTGCGTAA
>JAQYCY010000127.1:0-15105 GCA_028724485.1 Bacillota bacterium
AACAAACAATTAAAGGAGTAATAATATGGGAAACTTTGGTGGATTCGGCGGCGGAAACATGGCGCAACTTATGAAGCAAGCGCAAGCTATGCAAAGACAACTTAAAGAAGCTCAGGAAAAACTTGCCGAGGAAGAAGTAACCGGTACGGCAGGCGGCGGCATTGTCGAGGTTACGCTTAAAGGAAACAAAACTTTTGTAGGCATTAAGATTAAGCCTGAGGCTGTCGATCCTGATGACGTCGAAATGCTCGAAGATATGATTAACGCCGCATTTAACGACGCTATGAACAAAGCCGAGGAATTGTCTGAGAATTTGCTCGGACCTATGGCAGGAGCAACGGGCGGATTGTTTTAATGACTTACGTTAAATCGTTATCTAAACTTATAGCGGAACTTACCAAACTTCCGAGCGTCGGTGAAAAGACTGCCGCAAGATATGCCTATTCGATTTTGAATTATTCCGACGAGGACGTTCAAAACCTTATAGACGCAATTAAGGACGTTAAACAACACGTCCGTTTTTGCAAGGAATGCGGAAACTTTACCGAAAACGAGGTGTGCGACATTTGCCTTAGCCGCGACAAAAAAACGATATGCGTGGTGAAAGAACCGAAAGACGTCATAGCGTTTGAAAAAGTCAAAGGCTACAAGGGCGTGTATCACGTTTTGCACGGCGTAATTTCACCTATGGACCACGTCGGACCTAACGACATAAGAATTAAGGAATTGCTTGCAAGACTTAACGGCGTCGAAGAAGTCATTTTGGCGACAAATCCCGACGTGGAGGGCGAGGCGACCGCAATGTATATAGCGTCGCTTATAAAGCCGCTCGGAATAAAAGTTACGAGAATAGCAAGGGGATTGCCACAAGGTTCTGTCATCGAATATGCCGACGAAATGACGCTTATGCAAGCGTTGAAGTCACGTATCGAGTTGTAATAAGAAGCCGCACTCGGTTTTAACTGCTAAATTTCAAACAAATCGGTTTTGAATAACTCGTTCAAAAAATGCCAAAACAGTCTTGGTTTTATGCAAATGAAAACTTTTTCTAAATCGTGCAAGTTTGCGTGTAAAAACAGCTTTGGTTTTATGCTGCTAAACCGACTTGTTGTATGATTATAAAAAGTCAAAGCAATCTTGTTTTTGGTAGCTAAAAACTTTTTTAAAATCATACAGGCTTGCGTGTTAAAACAGCTTTGGTTTTATAACAGAATAATTTGGTTTTAAGCAAGATTTAAAAACCACCGCATTGCGGTGGTTTTGCTATACTACTTGATTGAATTTGTTTCTTTTTGAAGTATCTTTAAATGTTCGATGCTTCGACGCCGCTCAAAGTGTACGTTACGTCGCCTTCGACGATTTTCGTCATAACTCTGACAAGCGGTCTGCAATCTACACCGTTCAATTTTTTAACGTTTGATTTTGCGTAATACACGGTGTAGCTTGTGCCTGCGACTTTCGTATTGCGGCTAATCGAAACTTTGTAGCAGTCGGCTTTGCCGCCGTCGAAAACCGTTTCAGGAAGGTTTGAGACCTTTTCGGTTGACGAACAGCTTGCGCTGATTGTCGCTGATGTAATTTCGTTAGGCGCAACGAGCGCAACGTTGTAACTCATCGAAAAAGCGGTTCCCATTGTCGACGCGCCGCGAAGCATAGTGTAAAACTCAAGATTGTCGTAATACGGCGATTTAAGGGAAAGCGAACCTTTTTTAGGCGTTTTGCCGTTTTCCGTCAAAGTGTAATTTGCGTTTGCCGATTTCGAGCCTGCCGAGTAGGTGACTTTTACGCTGTAAAGTTCCGTTCCGTTGTCCGTTACCGATTTATAGCTGCCTTGCGGAAGGTAATAACTATTTCCGCTGACGTTCGTATAATAGCAAGCCGTGACGTAGGTTTTTGAGCCTATATTAAGCGTTGACTTTATCAAATGACCTGCGCTTTTGTTTTCAAGCGTAAAGCCGTCTGAAAGAACGACTGAATTTTTTGTTTCGGCATATTCTTTTATTTCAAGCTCGTAAGTGCCGTTGATATTGTTTTTAGAATCGTGTACCGCATACGTATATTTTTCATATTTGGAAAAATAGTTTCCGAGTTGTCCTTGCGGAGTAGCGTTGTTGCAAGCCGTAAGCGTAAGGCAAGCCACGCATATTAAGGCTACGCAAATTAAAAATAAAACTGATTTTTTCATAGTTACCTCAAATGCATTATAGCATAAAATAGAAATCTGGCAAACTTTTTCTACTTGGAAATGTTCGATTTGGTTAAATTTTCGGACAGGTTGCCTTATTTTGCAAAAAGGTGTAAGAGTAAAGGTTTTATTTTTTTGGTTATCGTTGCAAACGACACGGTTATTTGATAAAATATCAATAGAGCTAAAAGACCGCATAGACTCGGTTTTCCGTTTTTGCGGTTTGGCATTATTTAGGCTTTATATTACTGTGTGAGAAACGAATTAAATGAAAATTATTTTATCGAACGTTACAAAAGGAGCTTTTGAAGGCGTTGTCAAAGAGCTTAAAGAAAATTTTGACAGGGCGGAGCATATATTTATCGTTCCCGACAGGTTTTCTATGTCGATGGAAAAGTCGCTTTTAAAAAAGCTCGGCAAAAAGGCTTGTTTTAATCTTGAAGTCGTGACGTTCAATCGTCTTGCAAAGAAGCTGCTCGGACAAAGATACGACAAGTGCCTTACGCCAGAAGGCTCGGTTATGCTTTTGCAAAACGTCATAAGAAAAAATGCGGAAAAACTTAAATATTTCGGAAAGGTAGCAAAAAAGGTCGGCTTTGCAAGGGAACTTTATGCCTCGCTTACCGAATTTCGTAACAGCGGCGTTTCGGCAAAAAGCCTTAAAGACGCCGCGCTCAAAATGAAAGAAGGTTTTAAAGAAAGACTTCTCGATACCGCGTTTTTGCTCGGCGAGTATGAGAACGCTTTGGGCGGCGACGTCGTCGATTCGACGACGCGTTTAACAACGCTTGCCGAAAAACTCAAAACCGAAACGCTTTCGCAAAATTTTTACGTTTGCGGTTTTTCGTCGTTTAAAGCGCCCGAGATGAAAATTATTGAAAGCCTTGCCAAAAACGCAAACTCGCTCACGGTCGGAATCGTAAACGGCGCAGGAAACAAAAACGGCAGAATTTATCCTATCGCAACACAGAAAGCGCTCGAATCTATTTCGGACGTAAAGGTAGAAAATGTTTGGCATAGTATAGCTTTGCCGCCGCACCAAAAAATTATGGCGGAAACCGTCTTTTCGTACAGCGGTGTCAAAAACGTTTTGCCGACCGATAAAGTCGTATCGGTTGTCGCTCATGATCCGTTTGACGAAATAAAGTGGCTTGCCGTCGAAATAAGCAAACTCATAAGAAGCGGCGCAAGATATTTAGACATTGCGGTAGGCGTTTCTCAAACGGACGGATATACCTACGCAATAGATAGCGTGTTTAAACGCTTCGACATTCCGCATTTTATAGATTGTCCGAGACTTGTTGCCGACACGCTTCCTGCAAAATATTTGCTCGGTCTTTTGAAAATTAAGACGGAGAATTATGATTTTTACAGCGTGAACGATTTTGTAAAAAATCCGCTTTTCGGCATTGAGACATTCGAGTTTGAAAATTATTGCCTTAAATATTCGATAGATTACGTCACAAAGCCTTTTACTTACGGCGACTTTGAAAACGCCGAAAAAGTAAGAGCGGCATTTGCCTTAAAAGCAGACAGAATTCCCGAAAAGGCGAAGGGAAGCGAGTTTGCAAATATTTTGATAAGCGAATTAAAAGAGGTTTTAAGCGGAGCCGTTGCAAGCAATATAAAGGCGAAAAGCAGTGAAAACGCCGAAATCTTAAAACTTGCCGAAAAGAAAATCGAAGACGTTCTTTTGGAATATCGTACAATCGTATCCGACGAAGAAATATCCGTAGACGATTTTTATCAGACTTTTTCGGCGTCGCTTAGTCAACTTAAATTTTCGATTTTACCGCTTTTTATCGATTCGGTTTTTGTGGGCGACGTAAATGAAAGCAAGATTTACGATTGCAAATATCTATTTATCGTGGGCGCAAAGGAAGGCACGCTTCCTACTTTGTCAAAAGGCGGAATGATTGTCACAAGTCAGATAGAAGACGCTTTGTCGTCATTCGGACTTGACCTTAATCAGTCGGCAAAGGCAGTCAATCAAAGAAGAATGATGAGCATAATCGACCTTTTGGTTGCGCCGTCCGAAAAGCTGTATATTACAAGGCCGTTGTCCGATTTCGATAAATCCCCGACGAAAGAAGCGAACGTGTTGAACGAAATAAAGAGCATATTCAAAATCGAAGAAACAGACTTCGACGAAACGGAAAGAAAAATTTATGCCGAAGAAAATTACGATGAGTTGGCGTTGCGCTTTAACGGCACAAAAAATTGCGAATTCGAGCTAATGGGAATGCTAAACGAAAACGGCGGCATGGTCGGCAAAGTACGCGATTACGCTTATTCCAGATTAAGCGAAGATAAAAAGGAAAGATTAGCTTCGATAAACAAAACTCGTGATTGGCTCGATTTGGAATCGCCTATGATTTTAAAAACCACCAGCGTTTCTAAACTTGAAAAGTTTTACGGTTGTCCTTACGCCTATTATTTTGCTTATACTTTGGGGCTTAAACGCAGAGAAGAAATGCAAATTTTAACAACCGAAACGGGTACGATTATTCACGACGTGCTTGAAAAGTATTTTGACCCCCAAACCGAAATTCAGGACGTCGGTGAATTTGTCGAACTTCAATTTCAAAGAATCTTGTCTACCGACCGTTTCAAAGCGATGCTTGACGGCATAGACGGAATTACTATGATAAAAAGGCTCAAAAAAGAATGTATCGAAATAGTCGAGGATTTAAAAGCCATTAACGACAGAAGCGAATTTAAACCTTGCTATGTCGAAGCGAGTTTTGACGACGGCGGCGAGTTTAAACCTATAACTTTGGAAACCGAATACGGAAAAGTAAAACTCATAGGAAAAATCGACAGAGTAGACTGCTACGGCGGTTATGCGCTCGTTATCGACTATAAATCTTTCAGAAGCGCAGACATTTCCATCGGCGACGTTTATTTCGGCAAAAAAATTCAGCTTTATACCTATCTCAATGCGTTATGTACCGAAAAGGGATTAAGTCCTGCGGGCGCTTTCTATCTGCCGCTTTTTAACGCATATACGTCTGCGGCAAGCGACTCGCGCTATAAATTAAAGGGGCAGGTGCTTTGCGACAAAGACATAATAAAGGCAATAGACAGCGAATATTACGATAAGTCGGTTTCGATACTCGATTTGACTGTTAAACAAAACGGCGAGTTTAACGATAAGGAAGATTTGATTTCATCCGACGATTTTAAAACGATTATGGACTATTCCGAAAAAATTGCGATAAAGGGCGTCGAGCTTATAGAAAAGGGCTTTATAAAAGCAAGTCCCGTGAAAGACAAATGCAAAGTCTGCGATTATTACGAAATTTGCAAGCGTCGCGGTGAAGACGAAAGAGTGCTGCCAAATGTAAAAATCGACGTGCTAACGAGCGAAAACGAAAGCTCGGCAACTGAGGCTTCCGCTCAAGGGGATGATTTGATTGCGACAAAATCGAACTAAACCGCATGACCGCAAACGAAGCGGCAATGATTATTTATCAGTTTAAATCAAACGCAAACCGAACTAAATAAAATTACGACAACCGCAAAAAATTGCGATATAGAAAACGATAGAAAATTCAAATCTACGACTTAAACAAAACAATCCGATATTATGGCGAAAACGACCGATATCGGAATAAACGATCACGGGAATACTATGGCGGAAAAAATAAGGTGGACTGACAGTCAAAAACAAGCTATATATTTAAAAGGAAACGTTCTCGTTTCAGCTTCGGCAGGCAGCGGAAAAACCGCTGTTTTAGTCGAGCGTATAACTTATTATATCGAAACGGGCATTCCGCTCGACAAAATGCTTATAGTTGTTTACAACAATCAGGCGGCGGAAGAATTGCGTCAAAAAATCGGCAAAAAATTGCTTAGCTTGATTTTGGAAAGCGGCGATGAAAAATATCGTTTAGCATACGACAGCCTGCCGTTTTGCAAAATAGGAACTTTGCACGCTTTTTGTCTTAGTACGATAAGAGAAAATTTCGATTTTTTTGAAATTGAACCGTCCTTTGACATAGCGACAGACGACGAACTTAAAACATTCTACAATCGCGCGTTTAAAAAGGTGGTTGAAAATCGTTACAACGAAAAAGACGAGTTGTTTGACGAAATGGTCGGAATGTTCGGTTCTGCAAGAACAGACGAGGGATTATTTAATGCCGTTCTTAAACTTTATGATATAAAAGAGATAATGCCTAATGGCGATGAGTTTTTGTTGTCTTTGGCGGACGGCTTTTCCGATTTTGAAAATAACGTTTATTTTAACGAAATCAAAAATGACGTAAATAGATTTTTAGGCGTTTCAATCGGCAACGGACTTTCAGACGACGATAAAGGCGATAAAAAGTTTTTTGAGAGCGGAAGACTTGCCGAGCTTTGGCGTTATATGCAAGAGTTTAAAAGCGACGGCTCGGATAAGTATGCCGATTATCTCGAAAAGTTGTATGACGTCTTGTCGGCTGTTGTGGGCGCGAAAAGCGTATCTGATTTTTCCTTAGCCTTGTCGGCTTTAGCTACGATAGGCAGGTGGCCGAGAGCTTCAAAAGCGGACGACGCCGTACTTGCTTCGGAAGCAAAAGTGCTTAAAGACGAGTTGATAAAATATTTTAACGCATTTTCGGCGTTCAGCGATTTGGAAGCGTTGAGGTTCTCGTTTAAACAAAACAAGACGCTTGTGCAAAAACTTGTGGAAGTGACGCTTAAATTCGACGAGGAAGTAAAGAAAATCAAAAGCCGCTCGAACAAGGTTTCGTTCGGCGATTTAGAGCACATGACGCTTTCTCTTGTCAACTCTAAAAGGGGAGAAGCGATAAAGGCAGGAGTCGAACTCGTTTACGTTGACGAATATCAAGACATAAATCGTTTGCAGGAAGAATTGATTTTGAAACTTGCCCCCGTAGATTCTTGCTTTATGGTCGGCGACGTGAAGCAGTCTATTTACGGTTTTCGCCTTGCCGACCCGAAAATATTTATAGACAAACTTATGCGTTATAAAAGCGTGGGAGACGGCTTGGCCGTCGAGCTTAACGCAAATTTCAGAAGCAAGAGTAAGATTTTGGCTTTTGTCAACGATTTGTTCAGCAATATTATGACAAAGGGCAATTCTGATTACGATTATGCCGAAACGTCGAAGTTTATAATTCCGGATGAAAATGATGAAGAAAGAGTAGAAATTCATTTGTTCAAAAACGCCGAGAAAGAGAAAAAGGAATTTGTCGGCGTATACGACATATCGGAGCATGAAGAGCCGTCTGACGAAATTTCGTCGGCGACGGTCGAGGGCAAATTTATAGCGGCAAAAATAAAGGAACTTTTAAACAGCGGACAAGCCAAAACGTACGGGCAGTTTGCCGTGCTTTTCGACCGTCGTTCAAAAAGAGCGCAGACTATTTGCGAAACCCTTTTAAAAGAAGGTATTCCGATTTCGGGCGGCGATTTTATCGAATCGGATTTCAATGCCGAATGGGAACTTGTTTTGCTTTTAAAGGCAATCGACAATCCGCTCAATGCAATTCCGTTTGCAGGCTATTTGCTTTCTTATTTCGGCGGTTACAACGAAGATGAATTGTCGGAACTCGGAAAGGGCGATTTGTACTCTTGTCTTGTCGAAAGAGCGAAAATAAACGATGAGTTCGGAAAAAAAGCCGCAGACACGATAAATCAACTTAACGAATATCGCATTGCGGCGTCGATGACAAGCGTTTCGGACTTTTTAAGAAAGGTTATTTTGGACAGCGGATATGCGTCCTATTTAAGGGCGAAAGGCGACAGTTATATAGACGTCGAAAAGTTTTTACGCTCTATCGACGGCAAAGAGGCGAATTCGAGCGTCGCAAGGTTTTTGGAATTTTACAATGCGGGCGATGTCGAAAAAAACGCGTCGTTAAAACGTGATTCAAAAATTACCGTAATGACGATGCACGCGTCGAAAGGCTTGGAATTTGATTTCGTTTTCGTTGCGAATTGCTCCGAAAAATTCAGGCAGGCAGACAAAAGGAATAATTTGTTTATAGAGCAGGACGGCTTTATAGGCATTATGGGGTTTGATTCTCAAAACAAAAGAAAACTGCCGTCCATAAGCGTGGAAGGTACGATAAGAGCTTTGAATAGAAAAGAATTTGCCGAAAGGATAAGACTGTTTTACGTTGCGACCACAAGAGCAAAAGAGAGAATGTACATTTCGGGCGGCGAAGTAAAGGCAGGCGAAACTTCGTTTATGGGGCTTGTCCTTAAAAACTGCAAGGGCGTTGTCGAACATTTTGCGGAAGGCGGCGGCGATAGTCTTAACGGCGATATTCCCGAATTCGGAAAACCGTCCGTCGAACTTTGCAAAAGGCTTGGCGAAGCGGAAAAATTCGTATACCCGTATGCGGACGCTACGACCGCTCCTACAAAGCAATCGGTTTCTTCCATTGCCGAAGAAACCGACGACGGCGTCGTTGCGCCTTATAGAGAAGAATTTATGGCAAAAGGTACGGCTTATCACAAAGTTATGCAAAACGTCGATTTCGACGAAACAAACGTTTTTGCCGCAATCGAAGATATGAAAAAATCGGGCATATTGTCGAATAGCGAAGCAGAAATCGTAGACGCCGATGAAATTGCCGCTTGTTTAAAATCGCAGGTTATTCAGCTTGCCGCGCAAAACAGAACCGAAAGGGAAAAACCGTTTACGATGCTTGTCGATAGCGGTAGCGGCGACGAGGTTTTGGTGCAAGGCGTGTGCGACCTTTTGATTTATACCGACGACGGAATAGTGCTTGTCGATTACAAAAATTCAGGTCGTAGCGACGATGCGCTCAAAGAAACCTATTTCGCTCAGCTGGATTTATACCGCAGGGCAATCGAAGAGTCGGGCATAGGTAGCGTTAAAGCGTGCGTTATCTATTCGTTTCCGCGCCGCAAGTCTATCGTTACTTACGGAAACCTTTAAAAAGTTGCTAATTGCTGTTGATTTTTGCGGTTATTATGCTATAATAAATATTATTATGGTTTCTACTACTTAGGAGAAAAGTATGGAAGATTTTAAAGACGAATTCAATAAAACCGATGAATTGGCAAGCGAAGAAACGGCGAGTGTACTAAAAAAAGAGGACCTTGCGGCTCTTGACGAAGCGGAAAAAACTCTTGAAGAAGAAGTCGACATCGATCCGTTTTACAATCAGCTTAAATCCATCGTAATTTCCAAGCCTAAAAACAAGGTCGTTTCGGAAGACGATTTTCAAATTTTCCCCGATGAAACAATCGAGGCTCTTTCCAATTCTCCGAAAGGCAGACGCTCTAACGATAAACTCAAAAAGGAAAAGGAAGATTTAGAAAGAGCTAACAAAAAGCCTGAAAGTAGCATTTTCAAGAAACTCCCGAAAGAAAAGGAAGAAAAGAAAAAGGAAGAACCTAAACCTGCCAAAGAAAAGAAGAGAAAAAGCGAAAAACTTGCAAAGCAAGCTTTGGCTATGTCTGCATACGATTCGCATTTCAGCTTGCAAGACGATAAAAAGAAATTAAAGGAAGAAGCTAAGGCGGAAAAACTTGCCGCAAAAGAGCGTGAAAAAGCCGAAAAGCAAAACTTAAAACTTCAAAAACAAGACAAGAAAAAATTTAACGTCGGCGTATTCGATTTAACCGATGAACAAAAAGCGGAAAAAGATTTGCAAATAAGGAACGACGCTTTAAACATCGCGCCTGTGATGAACACGCCGCAACAAGTTTCGGAGACAAATAAGGACGAAAGCCCAAATAACGTCGATTTAGATTTGTTTAATATTGCGCCTCTTCGTAAAAATGCGGAAAGCGACGATAATCAGACCGCTCATAATGCTACGGAAAATGAAGCCGCTTTAAATCAGCATACAGGAGACAGCTTGGAGCAAGAGAACACGCAAGCCGCCAAAGAGCCTAAGCTCGATCTCGGAGTCGGCACTTGCGTAGCTTTTGATACGCACGGCGAAAGCATCGAAGATATCGCATACAACAATATGTACGTTCCTGCCGAAATCGTTTATGACGAATTCGGAAATCCGGACATAGTTCAAACGATGAACGTGCTTGTCTTTGACCGCGGAACGAGCGGTGAAATCGCTCCTGCCGTAGATACGACGGCAAAGATAGTCAGACACGTCGACGAAAGAACGGAATCTGCAGTTATAAACGAAGAGCCGAAAGACTTGGACGTTAAACCGCAAGAAACGGTTAATGTTGCGGAAGAACCTGTTCAAAGCGCAACCCATGACGAAACGCCGCTCGATATGAGCACTTGGCTTAGCGGAGTAGGAAACGCCGATGAAGAACCTTCTTTAATCGCGGCGACCAATGAAGATGCTCAGTCTTCAACGATTGAAACTCAAGTGGCAGAGGAGAGCGAAACCGTTCAAACCGAAACGGCTCAAAACGCAGATAATGTGAATGTAGAAGCGGAAGAGAAACCGCTTGATATGAATGCATGGCTCAGTGGCGCAGGTACGCTTGCCGACGAGAAGCCTGCTGCCGCAATGGAAGAAGAGCAGGCTATCCAAACCGAAACGGAAACCACTCCGCAAACGGATGACGCAAGTGTCGTTTTAGAGCAAAACGTTTTCGAGAACAAGGAAATTCAATCATCGAATGAAAATCACGTTGAAAATGACGAAGCCGAAAATCTTGCTACCGAAGCGGAAAATACGCTTGTCGAAAAACAAGCTGAAAACTCAGGTGAGAGCGGAGAAAACGAAGAAAAACTTGTTATGTCTTATCTTGACGATGAGGCAAACAGCAGTATAATAAAGACCGAATCGGCAGAAATGGCGGTCGAAGTTCCGCTTTGCACGCAAAAGGTCGAGCCTGAAAAAGCCGAACCTACAATCGTAAAGCTCGAAGAACAAGAAAACAAGGACGGCGACGAACTTGTAATGCAATCGTTCCATGACGAACTTGCAGGTTATGAAAAAGCCATAAATGAAAGTTCGAAAGCCGCGCAAGAGCATAAAGAGCAAGAAAGCGAAAAAGCGGAAGAAATTTCTGCGGCGGAAAAAGCGGTTGCTTTAAAGGAAGAAACCGCAACTGAAGTTGCAAAGAATAAAATCGAACGCATTATTTCGGGAGAAGACGACGATTCTAATTGGAGAAACGTCGGCGACAAGGTGGACGAAAACGGCGTGGTTATCGCTCCGCACTTGGCAAAACTCGCAAAACTTCCGCAAATTATCGACTATTTCATTTCGCTCAATCTTAAAAGAGACAGCTATGTAAAAATTGCAAACTTCCTTACGATGGCATATAAGAAGTTTGAAAAATCGCCTGAGAACCTTGCGTATATCGAAACGTCTATAAAGAAAATCATTCCTTGCCTTATGTCAAAGTAGGTGTTTGAAAAATGTCTTTAAAGACGAAATAAAAATTTAAATCAACTAGAAAGTTAAATTAACTAAAAAGCGAGTCGGATTTGTTTCGACTCGCTTTTTGTGTAGCATTTTATTTATCGTTTAATTATAAAACTATCCGAAAGTAATAATTTCAAAACTTATAGAATTATCCAAAAGTAATTATTTAAAAACTTATCTAATTATTCAATTAGCATTATTTCAAAGTTTTCTTTTTAACCATAACGATGCCCGTGATTATGCAAATAACAATGCTGAGTGCAATGACAACCCAAAATCCCCACGGCTTGCCCTCAAAAGGAACGCCCGTGTTCATTCCCCAAAAGGACGCTATCATTGACGGAATGGCAATCAGAATGGTTATTACGGTCAACGTTTTCATAACGATGTTGAGGTTGTTCGATATAATCGACGCATAAGCGTCCATCGTTCCTGCCAAAATGTCGCTGTAAATATTTCCCATTTCGATAGCTTGGTTAGTTTCGATAATTACGTCGTCGAGCAGCTCTTGGTCCTCTTCGTAGAAATCGGCAATTTTAGGAAGTTTTTCCAAAAGTACTTTGTTTGAACGCAGGGAAGTGGTGATGTAAACAAGGGACTTTTCAAGGTCGAGCATTTCGATAAGTTCCTTATTACGCATTGATTTTTCAAGCTCCGTCCTTATACGTTGACTGGTTTTGTCGATTTGTTTAAGATATTGCAAGTATTTGGTTGCGATTTTAAATTGAATTTGAAGAAGGAGCCTCGTTTTCTTTTTTACCGAAACGTTTTTAACTCTGCCATAGATAAAGTCGTTAATAATCGTAGTTTCGTTAAGACAAACGGTGATAATGGTTGTCTTAGTCAAAATGATGCCGAACGGCATTGTAGAATAAGTATAATGGTCGTCGTCTTCTTCGATAACCGGAATGTCGCAAATGATAAGAGATATATCGTCATCTCTTTCGCCACGAGCGCGTTCTTCTTCGTCCAATGCGGCTTTAATCATTTCTTCGGGAACAGCACAAGAAGAAGAGATAAATTCTATCTCTTTATCGGTCGGATTGGACATATGAATCCATTTGTCTGTGAAGTTGTAGTCAGGGGTGATTTGTTCCTCCGAAACGAGAGAAAGAAATTTCTCTTTGTCCGAGGAGATAACTTGTAACATTTTTGCCTCCTTAGCACGATAAACACGCACAAAGGAAAGCCATAAAAAGGAAGACCTTAGTGCGCTTATTCGATGTAGATACTGTTATAAGGGTCTGCATCCATTGTTTTGCACCTCAAAATTTATTTTCACCTTATGATAGCAAAATATTTTTATTTTGGCAATTAAATTTGTTGCAAATCACACTTTATTTTGCTAAAATTATAACAATCTATACATTGATTATTTTTAGGAGGACTATCAATGAAAAAATTCGTTTATCAGTTCGCTGAAGGTAATGCAAAAATGCGTGAACTTCTTGGCGGCAAAGGCGCAAACCTCGCAGAAATGACCAATATCGGTCTTCCTGTTCCTTTCGGTTTTACAGTTACGACTGAGGCTTGTACGCAATACTATGAAGACGGCAGACACATCAACGACGATATCAAAGCCGAAATCATGGAAAACATTACGAAACTTGAAAAACAAGCAGGTATGAAGTTCGGTGATAAGGAAAATCCGCTTCTCGTTTCCGTTCGTTCGGGCGCAAGAGCTTCTATGCCTGGTATGATGGACACCATTCTTAACCTTGGTCTTAACGACGAGGTCGTAGAAGTCCTTGCCGAAAAGTCAGGCAACGCAAGATGGGCTTGGGATTGTTACAGACGTTTCATCCAAATGTTCAGCGACGTTGTTATGGAAGTAGGTAAAAAATATTTTGAAACCTTGATTGACCAAATGAAGGAAAAGAAGGGCGTTGTTTCAGACGTAGACCTTACGGCTGACGACCTTAAAGAACTTGCAGGTCAATTTAAAGCCGAATATCAAGCAAAAATCGGTAAACCGTTCCCTAAAGATCCTAAAGAACAACTCTTCGCGGCAGTCGAAGCAGTTTTCCGTAGCTGGGACAACCCGCGTGCTAACGTTTATCGTATGGACCACGATATTCCTTATAGCTGGGGTACCGCTGTCAACGTTCAAATGATGGCTTTCGGTAACATGGGCGACGATTGCGGAACCGGTGTTGCTTTCACTCGTAACCCTGCAACCGGCGAACCTGGTCTTATGGGCGAATTCCTTATGAACGCACAAGGCGAAGACGTTGTCGCAGGCGTTCGTACTCCTATGCCTATTTCAAAAATGGCAGAAGTACTTCCGGAGGTTTACGAACAATTCCAAGGCGTTTGCAAAATCCTTGAAGAACATTACAGAGATATGCAAGATATGGAGTTCACCATTCAACAAAAGAAACTCTATATGCTTCAAACCAGAAACGGTAAGAGAACCGCAGCCGCTGCTATCCGCATCGCTTGCGACCTTATCGACGAAGGTATGATTACAGAACAAGAAGCTTTGCTTCAAATCGACGCAAAGACACTCGATATGTTGCTTCACCCGACGTTTGATGCTAAGGCTCTTAAAGAAGCCGACAAGAACAATATCGTAGGTAAGGGTATTGCCGCATCTCCTGGCGCAGCTGCAGGTACGGTTGTCTTTACTCCTGAAGAAGCCGTCAAACTCGGCAAGGCAGGTAAGAAGGTTATTCTTGCAAGACTCGAAACCTCTCCTGAAGATATCGAAGGTATGAAGTACGCTCAAGGTATTCTTACCGTCCGTGGCGGTCAAACCTCTCACGCAGCAGTTGTTGCTCGCGGAATGGGTACTTGCTGTGTATCGGGCTGTGGCGATATCAAAATGCACGAAGAAGAAAAATGGTTTGAACTTGGCGGAAAAGTCTTTAAAGAAGGTTCTGAAATTTCTTTGGACGGTTCAACGGGTAATATTTACGACGTTGCAATCAAGACTGTTCCTGCCGATCCTAACAGCGGATACTTTGGCAGAATTATGAAACTTGCCGACAAATATAAAGCTCTCGACGTCAGAACTAATGCAGATACTCCTCAAGACGCAGAACGCGCTGCCGAACTCGGCGCACAAGGTATCGGTCTTTGCCGTACCGAACATATGTTCTTCGGACCGGGCAGAATTGAAAAATTCCGTGAAATGATCTGCGCAGACACCGTCGAAGCTCGTATTAAAGCTCTTGACGCAATCGAACCTATGCAACAAGCCGACTTTGAAGGCTTGATGGAAGCATTGAAAGGTTTGCCTGTTACTATCCGTTTCTTGGACCCACCTCTTCACGAGTTCGTTCCAACCGAAGAAAAGGACATTGCGGCGCTTGCTAAGGCTCAAGGAAAGTCGGTTGCCGAAATCAAACTTTTCTGCGATAGCCTCCATGAATTCAACCCTATGATGGGTCACCGTGGTTGCCGTCTTGCAGTAACGTATCCTGAAATTGCAGTTATGCAAACAAAGGCTATAATCAAAGCTGCTATCGCCGTTCAAAAGAGACACCCTGATTGGAAAGTCGTTCCTGAAATTATGATTCCGCTTGTCGGCGAAATCAAAGAACTTAAATTCTGCAAGAAGACCGTTGTCGAAACGGC
>JAQYCY010000128.1:0-8867 GCA_028724485.1 Bacillota bacterium
TAGGACGCAAAGCGACCGACAAACTCTATCAAACCATAAAAGAGAGAAACCTTTTAGGTAGAGTCATCATCGGCACGTTCCAAGGCGAGATAACCAAATATATGGACGAAAAATATCCCGACATAATCAGAAGCGCGTCCATTGCCGAGGTACTACTTACCTATTACAGATTTTTGTTTAACGTCAATCTTGACAAATGTAACGTCGGGTTCGAAGTGTTGCAAGTTCCGCATATTCCGCTTTTCGATATGGGGCAAAAATCCTTTATCGATTATTGTCACCACTACGGAATTGCCGTGCAGTTTTGGACAATAAACGACTATGACGAAATAAAGGAGCTTGTCGACCGAGGAGCGGACGCAATTATAACCGACAATCCTAAACCCGCAAACAAAGTCATTAAATGATTTTATGGTAAGCGTTTTAGAAAACTGATTTTTGCTTGAAACGCCCGTGACGATTCGGTCTGCATCGAATTTTGACATTAGCCGTTCGCATTATAGGATAGCGAATATGATGTTTCACTATTAAATTTGCATAATCGACTGCTAATTGCAGACTGACCGTTAAATCTCATAGCTGTTATTGCATTTAAATAATTTAAGGTTAAATAAACAATTAAATAAATAGTTTAAACTAAATAATTAAAATTTAGTAATTCAAATTCAGTAATTTAGATTTAGCAATTTAGATTTAATAATTTAGATTTAATAATTTAGATTTAGTAATTCAAATTTAATAATTTAAATTTAATTTTAATGAGTAAAATAAAAGACACACGCAACAGCGTGTGCCTTTTTGTCCCCTATCATAAATTTTAAACCGACATTTTGGTTACGTAAATTCAGGCAATATCATTTACTATATGCCCAAGTTAAAAGCGGTTCGGTTTCGGCTATTTTGCCACTGCTCCTTCAAGCAGCATCTTGTCTGCTACCAAAGCGATAAACTCACCGTTTGTTGGTTTTTCGTTTGCGGCATAAACTTTAATTCCGAAAATATTGTTTATATTTTCGATTTTGCCTCTGTTCCAGCTTACTTCGATTGCATGTCTGATTGCTCTTTCGACTTTTGACGGCGACGTTTCAAATTGCTTAGCTATCGACGGATACAGCTTTTTCGTTATGCTGTTGATAATACTCGGTGTTTCGACCGCCATTTTGATTGCCTCGCGCAAAAATTGATAGCCTTTAATATGCGCCGGAATTCCGACCGATATAAAAATGTTGGCAATCTTTTCGTCAAGAAGTTTTGCCGCGCTACGTTTCGGCGCTTGCGCAATGTCGACGGCATTAGATTGTACGTCTTCGAGCATCGATTCTCCGCTGCTGCTTTCGTCGAGATATCTTTTAAGCTCATCAAAAGCAAAAGGTTTCGCAAAGAAATAACTTGCTCCCATTCTGAGCGATTTTGAAATGAAGCCGTCTGCGCAAAGTTGTGACATCATAATGATTGTAGGTCTCTTTTCGAGCTTGGACAAATTCAAACTCGATAAAACTCCGAAGCCGTCAAGCTCAGGCATAACTATATCTATCAGTGCATAATCGGGTGAGGTTTTTTCAATCGTAGCGGCTGCCTCCAATCCGTCGTAGGCCGCTCCGACAACATCATAGTCGTTTTTACTTAAGTAGTCTACCAGCGAATTCACAAACGCCGCATTATCATCTGCAATAACTACAGTTTTTTTCATGCTGCCCTCCTAAAAAAATTTGCAATTATAACTAATACTGTCTGCTATTTGTCGAATTACGGTACACTTAATTGGATTTTGTCAAATCGTATAAAAAGGTAAATAGTTTTGCATAAAATGTGTATTTTTTCTCTTTTGCAAGGGTATTATAGCACCTTACAGACAAAAGTCAAAGCATTTTAACCTATTTTTTTCACCACTTTTTCACTTATTTTTCACCATTTTTTCACCGTTTATTTCTTATTTCGATGTTTATCGACATTATTCAAAAAAATTCGACGCGGTTCGACATATTTTTGATTTTTAAAACTCTTATCTTAAATCTTGCGCTCAAATATAAATTCAAATAAAAATTTCAACAGGTTAAAATATTTTTTGTATGGGGTATATTTAGCCCTACAACGGACAAGCTATAAATGAACGTAAGTTCAAAGGAGAAAGAAATGGCTAACACAAAGCAAGTCAAGACACAAAAATCAAGTGTCAAGAGCTGTGGTTGCGGCGCAAGCGATTGCGGTTGCCAAAGCTCGCAAAAGAAATCGAAGTCTTCAAAATAAGGAAGCAAGAAACAAAACGGCTCAATGAGTCGTTTTGTTTTCCTTTTTGTCTTATTCATTTAATTTATTTAATCATTGATTTATACGTTAAATTTATATCGTTGAAACTATTATGTTGACGCTCCCGACTTGGTTTTGGTTTCTCTTTTTTTTCTTTGATTTACAATTTTAATGCTGTCGCCCTACACTTTGCCTTACTTTCGTAATTGCTTAATTCAGTAGCGTTTTCGCTTGGATTTAGCTATCGCCTTTTGCCGTTAAAATTTCGATTAAATTTTGTTTGTTTCAAATATTTTCCTTTCGGCGTTTGTTAAATTTGTATAAGAAGATTTGAGTAAAGACCGTTGTATGTTATAATTACGTTATGGACAAAGCCGAACTTGACAGTTATATGGTACGCCTTAAAAACGGCGATGACTCCGCTTTCGACGTTATTTACAACGAAACTCGAAAGGGACTTTTTTCCTTTATTTTAACGTACGTCAAAAACTATCAATCGGCTGAGGACGTTTTGCAAAACACATACATAAAAATCAGAAACTCAATCGGCAGTTACAGGGCAGGCACAAACGCTTTGGCGTGGATTTTTACGATTGCCAAAAATCTATCCCTTAACGAGATAAAAAAAGCGAAACGCGAAACGCCGACCGATTTCAACGAACAGGAAAACCGCTTCGGAGATTATGAAATAGAAGACAAACTTTCGATGCCGATGCTAAACATCATAAGAGAAACCTTAAACAAAACCGAACAGCAAATCGTATTGCTTCACATTGTCGGCGGCTATAAGCATCGCGAAATTGCAGATATGCTTTTTAAACCGCTCGGCACTGTGCTTTGGGCATACAGAAACGCCATCGGTAAACTTAAAAAACGTTTGGAGGACGAAGATGAAATTCGATGAATTTGCACGCAAACTTAATAACGAAATAGAATCCGTTCAGCCAAACGTTTTAGACAAAATCAAATCGTCGCCTATTACGGCGGAAAATTTAGGGCGCGGTTCGGTGACGGCTCTTGTTTGGCTAAAAGCCAAGAAATTTATAATGCCCGTTATTTACGCAATCTGCGCCGTTTTTGTGTTCATAATGTGCTTTTCTACCATAAGCTCAGACAACGTCGGCGCAAGCGTTTTTTCATATCTTAACATTACAATTCAAGATGCAAACGAAAAATCCGCCGACGTCGATTTCCTGCTTGATAAAAACGGAAAAATTAAAAAAGTCGTTTTGGGGACTACAAACAACGTTGACGCAGTGAAAATCGAACGCGCGGCTATATCGTCCGTCGGTTTAAGCGTTGACGAAGCAATATCTCGCTTCGGTAATGAGTTTTCTATTGAAACCGCCTCTATAAACGTGGGGGTTTTAAACGATTCGTCATCGGTCGCAAAGTCGATAGGAAAAGAAATTTCCGATGCAATCAGGGGTGCATTTTCCGCCGCAAACGTCACTTCTTTAACGTCGGGACTTACAAAAGACATAATCGTAACAAAAACTAAGGCGATTTTAAAATCGGCGACCGCCCTAATGAAAACCGACGAGCTTATAAAAATTTTATTTGGCTAAACGTTTGCAACGCTTGTTCGTTTCGTTTTTTTATCCTTGGCTAATATTTTTAAATTGCCATTTTTGCCTACTTGCACGTTTGTTTTTTGTTTGACAATATATCAACTTAAATTTATACTTAACGTAATAAACATCAAGGAGAAATCTATGGCAAAAATCATAAACGTCGGCGTAAATGACCGCGAAATAGACCTTTTTGAAGGACAATACGTCGTTCCTAACGGAATGGCTTACAACTCGTATCTCGTGCTTGATGAAAAAATTGCCCTGCTCGACACAGTAGACGGCAATTTCGGCGAAGAATGGATAAATAACGTAAAATCAAATCTTGACGGCAAGGCGGTAGATTATCTAATCATTCAACATATGGAACCGGACCATTCCGCTTGCGTAAAACTGTTTGCTTCGCAGTTCCCCGACGCAAAGATTGTCGTAAACGCAAAGACTTCGGCAATGCTTAAACAGTTTTTCAGAGATTTCGACTTTAACCTGCAAACTGTCGTTGACGGCGAAGAATTGAGCCTTGGCACATCTACCCTTAAATTTACATTTACACCTATGGTACATTGGCCGGAAGTTATGATGACTTATTGTCCGCAAGAAAAATGCCTTTTCTCGGCAGACGCTTTCGGCAAGTTCGGCACTACCGACTGCGACGAACCGTGGCTCGATGAGGCGAGAAGATATTATATCGGCATCGTCGGGAAATACGGCGCGCAAGTTACAGCGGCACTCAAAAAACTTGGCGGACTTGCAATAGACACTATATATTCTTTGCACGGTCCCGTTTTAACAGGCGACCTTAGCGAAGTTTTGGGCAAATACAATATTTGGGCGAACTATATGCCCGAAACCGACGGCGTACTTATTGCCTATTCTTCAATTTACGGCAACACCTTGGACGCCGTTGTCGAACTTGCAAACAGACTTGAAGGCAAAATCGAATTCAAAGTCATGGACGTCGCAAGGACTGATTTTGCGGAGGCGATCTCGAACTGCTTTAAATACTCTAAAATAGTTTTCGCGTCAGTCACATACAACGGCGGAATCTTTCCTTGTATGAACTTCCTTTTGGACGGACTTGTCGAGAGAAACTTTAAAAATCGCAAAATAGGCTTCATTGAAAACGGTTCTTGGGCGCCTATGGCTGCAAAAGTCATGAAAGAAAAACTTGCAAATCAAAAGGGCATTGAATTTATCGAAAAACAAGTCAAAATCGTATCAAGCATTTCAAAAGAAAATCTTATCGAAATCGACGAACTTGCGGACGAACTTTTGAAATAATCGTTCCCAAAAATCGATTGAGCAAGCTGCGCCGCCTGCGCCGCACAAAACTTCTAACAAGCAAAAAAGACAAGCCTTGGCTTGTCTTTTTTTATTCCCTTCCTTCTAATTTCCCTATTGCACGTTTTTCGCGTCCGTTTGAATTGCTTATTTTTTGTGAGTTACAACCGAAATTTTACCATTCATAACTCCCGTTTCGCCAATTCTTGCCGAGCCGGTGATTTCTTTTGTCGCCGCGTCTATTTCGGTTGCAGTGCCTACCTTTCCGAGATGAGATATAATGGTCGATATTGCTTCCGCAACGTTTTTGTTAATTTCGGCTTCGCTGTCGCCACTAAGTCCGGCTTCGCTTGAAAGAACTTTCAAAACCGCTTTAGTTATACCTTCGCTTTGATCGTTGAGTTTCAACGATATAGAGCTTAAAACAAGTTTGCCGCTCGAGTCAACCGCATCGAGTTTTAAATATGAAACCATATAGACGGTGTCCGGAACTTTTACGATTTTTGAAAGCGAGCCAAGCTGTGACGTGATTTGATTTTTAAATTTTGCAAGGCTTGCCGCCAAAACTACTCTGAACTTTGCTTCGCCGTTCGATTTTGTGATTGAAACTTCCTTTATGGTTGCGTTCATCTCTCTTATCGCTTTCAGCGCAGCATTTGAACCGTCTGACGATTTAACCATTTGGTCAAATATGTAAGCAAGCGTTTTATCGTCATACGTCAACAAATACTCCCTGTCGTACTTTACGGTTGAGGTGATAAGCGATGCATAATCGACCTTTCCGTCAACCGTCGAAACGTTTGAGCCTGTCGATAAGTTGCTTTCCGCAATAGGTTCTTGCGTTTTTGCACTGTACCCGTTTTTAACTATTGCCGACTCGTCGGGTTTGTAAATGCTCTTGAATTGCTTTATGATGTTTATAAGTTTAGTATCGCCAAGCCCTAAGCTATTAAAACTTTCGCCGCTGATTATGACCTTATCGCCAAAACCGAGCTTGTTCGGCGTCATATTGAGCAATACGGCGGCAACGATACCGAGTATTAAAGCAATGACTACTATAACTATAAGGGCGATAAATAACCCTTTTAAGCTTTTTCCTAATGCCATAACAAAATCTCCTTGTTGTTGATTTTTAATTCCGAACAATAAAATCTTCTGATTTTTGATTTTAATTCCGAAAATGATTTAGTTTGCTAACTTTTACAAAAACATTTTATAATAAATAACCTTATTTGTCAACACCTTTTGTTTGGGAAATTTACTATTTTAGAAAATTTTTCGCCACTTTTTGTAAGTATAATTTTCAAATAAACACTTTGCATCTTTGATTTACCGCCGTCTTCTCGCGACTTCATATCGGCTTTCTTTCGCCGCCGATACCTTATCGAATTTTATCGCTTACTACCGACTTATGCTATTAAGATTTATAGCCGACTAAGATTAAAACGCGCCGTAGATGACGTATGCCGCCACAAAAAAGACTATCGTGCCGACAATCATAAAAACGTGAAAAACCGTATGTATGTATTTTTTCCTTAGTCCGTAAGCAATCATTCCTATAAGGCAAATCGCCGCGCCCGCAACGTAACAGATTTTTGACGCAAACGGAATTACGTTTCGCATCGTTATATACGACGCCGTAAACAGAAACGCAACGACAAAATCAAGGCACAGAGCGATTTTTGAAAACCGCTTTAAGTTTATGCAGCAACCGACCGTATTTATGACGCACACCGCAAGAGATATACTAAGCGCCACGAAATTGTAAAGCGATTGACTTACGCAAAGTATCATAGGCGTGGCGCAACCTATTATGATGAAGCAAATCGACGAATGGTCGATTTTTCGCCATACGGATTTTATTTTTAAATTTGTAAGACCGTGGTATATTGCAGAATTCGTATAAGGCAAAGAAATAGTTATGCCGCTTATTATCGCCGCTGCTCTTTCGTAAACGTTTGAAGATAACAAATAAAACACGACTAGTATCGCTATACCCAAAACTCCGCCTATCGCGTGAGTGAGCGAATTTAAAATTTCTTCGCCCTTGGTATAGTAAACTAAGCCGTGTCTGAAATAGTCTTGCCTGACAAAATAGTTTTCGTCGCCGTATAAAAACTCTTTATTCATCTTGATTTTCGTCTTGATTTCCGGTTTGAGCTTCGCCATCGTTTTCGGTTGCAACTTCTTCGTTGACGTCTTGTGACGAGACGGTTGTTTCGTCTTTGGCGGCATTATAACTGTCTATGCGACTTTGTGAATTAAAAGTTTCATTCGGCATTAAGTCCGACGCTCTATCGCCGCCTCCTTCATCGCTTCTTTCTTTGACGTATTCCTTGCCCGACTTAGTAAGCTCTCTGCCGTTCGATGAAACGTTTATATAACCGAGATAAATAAGATAAGGTTCGATTTGTTCTTCGACTATGTTTCTGCCCTCACCTAACGCCGCGCAAAGAGTGTCCATTCCGACAGGTCCGCCGTCGAATTTGAAATAAAGAGTCGAAAGATATTCATAATCGCTCTCGTCAAGTCCGTTATCGTCGATGCCGACCGATTTGAAATAGTTTTCGGCAAGTTCTTTAGATATGACCTGAACGTTTAGCAACTGTGCTTTATCTCTTATTCTTTTTACAAACGTGTTGCAAATTCTCGGAACTCCGCGACTGCGCCTTGCTATTTCTTCCGCCGCGCCGTCGCCGAATTCAAATCCGAGCTTCTTCATAGAATTGGTCGCTAAAATCGTAAGTTCGCCCGTCGTATAAGGTTCGAGCTTAAATTTGATTGAAAATCTATCGCGCATAGGCTTTGACAAAAGTCCGCTGTGAGTTGTAGCTCCGATAAGGGTAAACGGCGGCAGTTGAATATCGACGTTCTTTGCGTCGCCGCCTCTTGTCTTTTGAATGTATTGCAATTCAAAGTCTTCCATAGCCTTGTAAATTGCTTCCGCCGCACTTGGACTCATACGATGAATTTCGTCGATAAAAACCACGTCTCCTCGCTTCACGTTTTTGATTACGTCAATAAAATCGTTAACGTCTTTTATCGTTGCGCCGTTCATGACCGTACATTCGCCGCCCATTTCGTTTGCTATTATCTTTGCAAGCGTTGTTTTTCCAAGCCCTGCCGAGCCGAACATTAAAACGTGTTCAAGCGGCTCTCCGCGTTTTTTCGCCGCCGCAATGGCTTCTTTCAAGAGCGGTTTGATTTTTTCTTGTCCGACGTATTCGGCAAGCGTCGTCGCCCTAAGCTCGTTTGAACTTTTATTAGGTTTTACTTTTGAAAATCCGAAAGTCGTCTCACCCGTCCGCTCTCGTCCGCTATCTTGCGTAGTTTCTTCCGCCCCTACGTTCTCTTGCGCCGAAAAAACCTGTTCGTCATCTATTGTTTCTTCGCCGACTGAGGTATCGGCATAATTCGTTTTTTTGTTAAAGTCGAGTTTTGATAGTTCCGCAAGCTCGTCTTCGATATCGATTTTAGGAGATTCCGTTTTAGGCTTTTTAGCTTCGAGTTTTACTCCTGTCAAAAACTCGTACGCTTTACATACGTCCATCGCTCCGCTGCCCAGCTTCTGAGCAACGCCCAAGAGTTTAAAACCGAGCGCATTAAGTTTTGTACGTTCGGTAAACTCTATCTTTGCAACCGCTTCGAGCCTTGCCGCACATTCGAGAAGCGACAACCTGATGACTTTTATCGATTGTCCTTCTTCCATCGCCTTTATGGCTTCTTCATACGATTGATTTATGGAATCCTTAAACTGTTTATTCATAC
>JAQYCY010000129.1:0-7220 GCA_028724485.1 Bacillota bacterium
GCACACGTCGTGGCGACCGACTGCTTTTAGCTTTTCGTTTTGCATTGTGCTTAGGTTTACGCTGTCTTGGCTTATGCCGATAGTCGGCGTCGGGTGAAACGCCGCTTTGAACTCAACGGGATTTCCGTTTGTCATTCCGCCATTTATTCCGCCCATATTATTTGTCGTTATATGGACTTTGCCGCCTGCCACTTTAAACGCGTCGTTTGCCTCGCTTCCCGTCATATCTGCAAGTTTAAACCCACGTCCGAACTCAACGCCTTTGACGGCAGGGATAGCAAATACGTTTGCCGCAATTTTACCTTCTAAACCTTCGAACAAACAATCGCCTAAGCCTATCGGTAGTCCCGTTACCTTACATTCGACTATTCCGCCAAGGCTGTCGCCCTTTTCCTTTGCGTCTTTAAGCCTTTTTAAAATATCTTCGCAAAGCGAATTTTGATTTTCCATTTCTTCCGAAAAAGTGTTTTCTATTCCGCCTATTGAAAAGACTTTTGCCTCGACTTCTATTCCTTTCTGTTTTAAAATTTGCTTGGCAATGCCGCCTAACACGGTCAGCGGCGCAGTCATTCTTCCGGAGTATCTTCCGCCGCCGCTCGGAATTTTTCCGTACTTGACAAAGCACGGATAATCGGCGTGCGACGGTCTCGGAACGACTTTGATTTTGTCGTAATCCGAGCTTTTAACGTTTTCGTTTTGAATGACGACTTTAATTTCTTCACTCGTCAAGCCGCAGTCCAAACCGCTTATTTCAAATTCGTCGCTGTCATGACGCGGCGTTGTAAAAAACTCAAGGCTACTTCGTCTTGCCAAAAACCGCTTCAATTCTCGGACGTCGATTTTATAGCCCACGGGCAATCCTTTTATAGTGCCGCCGATATTCGGCGAATGTGATTCTCCGAAAATCTCAACGCTAAGTTTATCGAACATATCTTCCTCCTAAACTCTTAAAGTCGTCAAAAAAGTTTTTGTACGACTTGCCCACCGCTTCGCAATCGGTTACGACTCCGCCACAAAGACTAAGAGCGACCGCTCCCGACATAACCATTCGGTGGTCGGCTTGTCCGTTTAGAGCGCAAGGCTTAAACTCGCCGCCCTCGATTTCGAGCGTATCGCCTAAGTCTTTAACTTTAATTCCGAGCGCTGTCAGCATTTTGATTATGCCCTGCTTTCGGTCACTCTCTTTTACCGTGAGCCTGTTTGCTCCGTAGATACGACTTATGCCCTTTGCCCTTGCCATAACGACTGCGGCAATCGGCGCAAGATCGGGGCAATCGGAAAAATCAAAATCCGCGCCGCTAAGTTCGCTTTTTTCGACGCGATAAGCGTTTTCGTCAAAAGTTATTTTCGCGTTCATTTTTTTAAGAAGATTTAAAAACACTTTGTCGCCTTGTTTGCTACGGTCACTAAGTCCCAAAACTTCCACGTCGCCGTTTAACGCACCGAGCGCAAATAAAAAACTTGCTCCCGAAAAGTCGCCTTCGATATCGAACTCTCTTCCCTTTAACGCCGAGCCGTCTATATGATAGTCGCCATTATCTTGCTCGACTTTTCCGCCGAACGCCGTTATAACCGACAAGGTCAAATCAACGTAAGGACGGCTTTTTAGTCCTTTAAGTTTCAATTTATGCTCGCCGTCAAGCGTCAGCATACTCATAATAAGTCCCGACACGAATTGCGAACTTTCGCTTCCGTCTATTTCATAGTCACCGTTTTCAAGTTTTCCGTTTATCGAAAACGGCAAGCCGCCGTCGTAATCGGTTTTTATTCCTTTTAATTCTTCAAGCAGTTCGCCTATCGGTCTATTGCCCAATTTTCCCCTGCCGCCGAACGTAGCCTTTACTCCCAAAGCCGCCGCAAGCGGCAAAATAAATCGAAGAGTAGAACCGCTTTCGCCGCAATCTATTTTAGCCGTTTCGACCTTTTCGATAGGGTGACAAACGATTTCTCTATCCTTAAAATCGAATTTTGCGCCAAGCGACTTCAATGCGTTTATTGTGGCAATGACGTCGTCCGATGAATAATCGCCGTACAAAACCGATTCGCCTTTCGATATGCACGCTACTATAAGTGCGCGATGAAAAAGCGACTTTGAAGTCGGCGCATAAACTTTGCCTTTTAAATTCGACTTGATAATTTCCAAATTCATTAAAGCAAATCCTCAACCGATTTTTTATCAAATTCCACGATGCCGCAATTTCCGAAACCGGACGGAATGATAAGGCTGATATTGTCGCCTTTTCTCTTTTTATCAGACCAGATTGCCTTTATCATTTTTTCTTTTTTATACTTTATATACGGCATTTCGTACTTGTCCAAAAGCGCAACCATTTTGGCGTCGTCTTCGCCTTCTTCCATAACTTCCATAGAAGTAGCGACGTCTATAATCCACCTAAGCCCCGCCCCGACGGCAATGCCGTGCGGTATTTTGTATTTGCTGAGTTTTTCGACGGCGTGTCCGTAAGTATGACCGAGGTTTAAAAACATTCTTGCCCCCGATTCTTTTTCGTCTTCTTCGACTATGCGCTTCTTTATGCGAACGCATTTGTCTACAAATCGAGCGGCGTTTTCGCTGTCAAGTCCTAATTCGAGTTCGAGTATCTCGCCGTCTAAAATCGCATACTTAATACCTTCGCCTATTCCGTTTTTCCATTCGTTTTTCGGAAGCGTATTCAAAAAGTCGTTGTCACAAACAACAAGCGTCGGTTGATAAAACGAGCCTATCATATTTTTGGCGCAACTTAAATCTACTCCCGTTTTGCCGCCGACAGAGCTGTCTATCATAGCAAGCAAAGTTGTCGGTACGTTTATCCACTTTATGCCGCGCATATAAATAGATGCGGTAAAGCCTGCCATATCGCCGCATACGCCGCCGCCTAACGCAAGAACCAAGTCGCTTCTTGAAAACTCGTTTTTTGCCATAAGGTTTAACGCCTTTAAAACGGTTTTCATTCTCTTGCGCTTTTCGCCTGCCTTAAAGACGTAAGGCACAATCGTGTAACCGCCGAGTTTGTCAATCATTTGATTGCCGTAAAGTTTAAAAACGTTGCTGTCCGAAAAAAGCAAAATCTTTTGCGGCTTTACAGGCTTTATTTCGTCTATGAAGCTTTTTAATCTGTCTACGCCCTTTGCACCGACCATAACTTTGTAAGGCGTCGAGGCGTTAACTTTTATATCCATTGTCGAAACGCTCCTTGGTTTTTTGTCTTATTCCGCTTTCGATATCGCATTTGATTTCGTTGCCGCGGCTGAGTTTTTCATAAAGTTTATCTTTATCGTTATTTTCAAGGCACTCTTTAAATTCGTTGAGTTGCCTTATAAGGTCTGTAAGTTCGACTAAAAGATAGTCGCGGTTGTCCGACAAAAGCTCCGTCCACATTTTCGGATTGAGCCTTGCTACTCTTGTCATATCTCTGAAACTGCCTGCCGTAAATCCGTAAATTTCGTCCGCCATTACGTTTTGGACGTATGCGCTTGAAACAATATGCGCAAGTTGCGACGTGTACGAAATCATCTTGTCGTGTTCGCGAGCAGTCGTGATAACCATTCCTTTAAAGCCTATGCCCATCATAATAGACTTGACTTTAGCAAGCACTTCGATCGGCGAATCGACGTTGACTGCAAGTAGCGACGCCCCATCGAACAAAAGCGGCGACGAATACTTTATTCCCGAATATTCTTTGCCTGCCATCGGGTGAAGCGCAACGAATTGAACTTTAGGATATTGTTTTTTTAGTTTTGACATTTCCGCAACGACTTTTCTTTTTAAGCCGCACAGGTCGCTCACTATTGCGCCGTCCTTTAATTTCGGAACAAGCTCGTTTAACAAGTCAACAGTGCTTTGCGGATATACGGAAACGATAAGATAGTCGATATTACTTACAATTTCGTCGGTTAAAACGTCGTCTATCGCTCCGATTAAAACCGCTTTTTGCAAAACGTTATCGTCGCAATCGCCGCCGAAAACTTCGTGTCCTGCCGCTTTCAATGCCTTTGCCATCGAGCCGCCGATAAGACCTAACCCTACTATTCCTATTTTCATATCAGTCCCTTTGCTTGCCGACCAAGTCAAGCATAACGTTGATTTTTTTTGCGAGCGCGTCGAATTGCGCAGGCGTCACCGATTGAGCTCCGTCACAAAGTGCTTTTGACGGATTGTTATGCACTTCGATTTCAAGTCCGTCCGCTCCTGCGCCGACTGCGGCAAGGGATAGCGGCGGAACAAGTCTGCTTATACCGCTTGCGTGCGACGGATCCACCAAAATAGGAAGATGCGTCTTTTCTTTAAGAAGCGGTATTGCGCTAAGATCGAGCGTATTTCTTGTCATCGGCTCGAACGTTCTTATTCCTCGTTCGCAAAGAATAACTTTTTCGTTGCCCTCCGACATTATATATTCTGCGCTCATAAGCCATTCTTCAATCGTATTCGCAAAGCCCCTTTTAAGCAAAATCGGCTTATCCGTTCTTCCGAGTTCCTTTAAAAGCTCGAAGTTTTGCATATTTCTTGCGCCGACTTGAATTACGTCAACGTCACGGAACATATCGAGATGACTTGCGCTCATAATTTCGGTTACAATCGGCATTCCCGTTTCGGCTTTTGCTTTAAGTAAAAGCTCTATGCCCTCGCCACGCATACCTTGGAACGCATACGGACTTGTACGCGGTTTAAACGCGCCGCCGCGAAGCAAAGTCGCGCCCGACTCTTTGACGGCTTTCGCAACTTCTATTATTTGTTTTTCCGATTCCACCGAGCAAGGACCTGCGATAATTTGAAAATAATTGCCGCCGATTTTGTGTCCGCCGACTTCGATTATCGTATCGTCGGGATGAAATTTTCTGTTCGCCTTTTTATACGGCTCTTGAATTCTCGTTACGCTTTCTACTATGTCAAGCGAACGAATAAGGTCGATATCGACCTTTGACGTGTCGCCGATTACTCCGAGAATGGTACTCGTCTCGCCCTTTGAATAGTGAATATCAAGCCCTAAACCCTTTATCCAATTCGTTAAGTTGTCTACTCTTTTCTTTTCTCCGTCGTTTTTAACTACGATAATCATATTCTGTTCTCCTTATATTAAAAAACCGCTACTTACGTAACGGTTTAAAGTTTGCTTATATTACCGCACGCAAAAATTATGACTTATTGAAGCCATAAAAGTAAAAATAATAATATGCATTTGCGATAATTGTTTTTTTCATAGCCTTAGTTTAACACTGCACGTTTAAGATGTCAACAACTTTATCAATTAAAATAATTCATTCCGTTGCCGTTTTTCCTTGCTTCCTTTTGGCGGCGTTTTTCTTCACGTCTTTTCTTTTTTTCGATTTTCTTTTTGATTTTTCTTGCTTTTTTGCCTATCTTATATTCCTTACTGTTCCTTAGTCTTTTAAAGAAGTCGATTAAATCCGACCAAGTTCTTTTTTTTACGCCAAACCAAGATATTGAAAATCCCGTTGCGCCCAAAACCGCCGAACCGCCCAAAACCGAGCCTACGACAATGCCTGCAATCGCTTTATCCGACAAGCCGTTGTTCGTATTTCCGTCCGACAGTTTTTTCAAACTAAGCACGCCGACTGCGCCGTTGTCTGACGCAACTTGTTTGACAAAATATCCGTCAACTTCTATTGCCTTAACGTTTGTGTTGCCTTTTATATAGGCAACAATCGTTTTGTCCGCTTCCTTTTCACCCTGCCATTCAAGCGTAACGCTGCCGCTAAGTCCGTCTGCCGTAAACGGCGAATTTGTCGAAAGCGTCAACTTGCACTCGCCGCAAAGCGTAACGTCGGCAACGCTGTCGTTTTGCACGATTTCGATTTTGCCTTTTGACAAACTAAGTCCGTCCGCTATAAAGACAGAATTTGACTGTTGGGCGCGGCTTACCTTGAACAAAACGTCCGATTTTGCAGAAGTAATTTTTCCCGACAACACCAAGTCGGAATAATAAAACTCTATCGGCTCGTCCTTATCGAAAACGCACTCGCCCAAAACCTCGTTCGTCCGTTCGTCAAGCGTAAAGCCAAACACGACTCTCTTTTTTACGGTTATACTTTCCGTTTCGTTTTGATTTTGTTGAAATTCCCTGAACTCGTTAGCTATGCCTAATGCGTCTTGCAAATTATCATAATCGCCGACAAAATAATTTCGGCTAAATTCTTCTTGCGTATTTTGCGAGCCTTGTGTATTCTCCGAAATTTGTCCGCTCTCCGAAATTTGCTGTTTTAAAAGATAAACCTTGTATCTTAAAGTCTTTTGATTTAAATTGTTGCCGTTTTCGCTCTCGGCGTTTTGACTGCCGCTTTCATTTTCCACAATTTGGTTGCCGTTTTGATAGCCGTTTGGACTGACTATTTGATAACCGCCGTTGCTATTTTGACTTTCGCCGTTTTGATTGTCACCTGACTCATAATAGGATAAAATGCAAAAAGTCATATCGCTTGTAGCAAACGCAACTTTTGTGGGCAAAATCGCAACCAAAAGCAGGGCGACAATCACAACCGCCACACAAGCAAAATAATTAAATTTTCCCCTTACGTTTGTCATAGCCCTACACAATAAACGGCGCAAGTTCGCCGACCAAATCTTGACAATCGTCCGTATAAACTTCAACCACCACAGGCGAATTAAGGTCAAGGCTCAATATTCCCAAAACCGACTTGGCATTTACAACGTGTCTGCCGCAACGCAAATCAATTTCAAACGGATATTTTTCAACTATTGCAACAAAGTTTTTAACGCTTTCGGCAACGTCGAGTTTAATTAAAATCGATTTCATATTCTCTCCGACTTGTTTCTTATTAAATTTTACCAAATCGAAAACCATATGTCAACAAAAAGCAAAAACGGTTGAATTGCAATGCAGAACATAGTTATATTTTCGCTTTGCAAAAATGGTATTTGCTTTTCGTGCAAGTTGCATCGTTTTTGCTAACACAAATATAGTTTCGCCCATTTGCCGCAAGATAAGTTTATTGAAAAGCAAAAACCGATTGCTTTGCAATCGGCTTTTGCTTTTTTACTAACGTTTGTTGTTCCCCTAAAACAGTTTTGCTTTTTGTACTAACTAACGTTTGTTGTTTTCATAAAACAATTTAGCTTTTTTCTAACTAACGTTTGTTGTTTTGCCTAAAACAGTTTTGCTTTTTGTACTAACTAACGTTTGTCGTTTTTCATAAAACAATTTCACTTTTTTCTAACTAACGTTTGTTGTTTTTCATAAAAC
>JAQYCY010000130.1:0-6175 GCA_028724485.1 Bacillota bacterium
GCGATGACAGCTACTACGCACTTGTTTGAGTGTGGTGTAAATTTAAATGGTAATCAAATTATCGTCAAGCACTTTAGCAAATCACTTAAGTTTGAGTGTGGTGTAAATTTAAATGGTAATCAAATTTTTTTAAAAAATATTAAAAAAAACATTGAGTTTGAGTGTGGTGTAAATTTAAATGGTAATCAAATGCAAAGCAAGACAGCTACACAAGTAGTAGCGTTTGAGTGTGGTGTAAATTTAAATGGTAATCAAACCGCCAACGGTTGAAAAGCCGAAAGATGTTGTTTGAGTGTGGTGTAAATTTAAATGGTAATCAAACGAAAAAGGTTCTGTAATCGCTGCTACTTATGTTTGAGTGTGGTGTAAATTTAAATGGTAATCAAACACGTCCGTTTTGATTGGATTGTCATTCGAGCATTTTAGTGTGGTGAATTTAAGTCGTGAAAAGTATTATTGCAGGCAGCGACTACAATATGTAGGGTTTATTGTTTAAGAAACGTTGATTAAGCTGAACCTTAAGTATTGTGCCTGCGCAGTTATAAACTGTTTTAAAACGCTTCATTAGATGGAGCGTTTTAATTTTTACGTTATGTTTAGAATTTTTTATTGTTTTCAATGTTATTTTTAAATTAATATAGTTAGTTGGCAGAAGCGTTTAGGTAGGCGGTGTTGACAAATTGCGATTAACAAATTATAATAAAGTTTAATGATTTGCAAATAATGCAATATTTGGGGACTTGTATGAAAAGGAAAAGCATAATCATATTAACTTTAATTTTGATAACCATATGCGGGTTGACGATATTTACCGCTTGCGGAAATGAAGAAACGAATAATCAATTTGTTGTGGACGAAAACGGCGAACTTGTCGCTTACAACGGCACGGCTACCAAAATTACGATTCCTAATTCCGTAAAGAAAATCGGCGTGTTAGCTTTTTATCGAAACTCGAAAATCAAATCGGTGAAATTGCCGCACAGTGTTGTCGAAATAAGCGCTTCCGCTTTTGAGGACTGCGAAAACCTTACGAGCGTAACGTTTTCCGATTCGCTGAAAACAATAGGCGAAAAGGCTTTTTACGGCTGCTCCTCTCTTTCAAGTGTGGAGTTGCCGAGCAGCGTCACGAATTTCGGTGGGCAGGCGTTTGGCGAGTGCTTGTCCTTAAAAACCGTAAAGTTTAAAGACGGGATAACGAGCATTCCGGACAAAGCGTTTTACAATTGCAGCGCTATTGAAGAATTAGAGTTTTCAAATACTCTTAAAAGTATAGGCAAATCTGCCTTTTATGGTTGCAAATTGTTAAAAACGGTCAATTTCCCAAAGAGTTTAGAAACAATAAATGATTCCGCATTCAAAAAATGTTCCTTAAAGTCGGTTATTTTGCCTGAAAAAACGTGGCATTACGGAGCATTCGACTATGATGCCGAAGTTTTAAGAATGGGGCAAATAAGCAATCAAGCGGCAAAAATAGGCGATTATATCGATGCTTATGAAAAGTCTATCGAACAAATGGGCAAAACCGCAATTGCGGCAGGCGAAAACGTTCATGCAACCGCAAATTTTAAGGTGCAGTTGTTTAAAGAAAAAACGATAAGCCTAAACGTGTCAGTCGAAGCGGTTTATGACAAAAACGAAAGCAAAAACTGCGCGCTGCGTATAAAAGTGGCGGGAGCTAACGACTTTTTAGGCGGAGTCGAAACAGATGTTTTAAGTTTGCAATATTTGGCGGCAGATGACAGCAGCGTTTATTTCGATATGTTCGGCAAAAAGTTTAAAGCTCGACATCAATGCGAAAGAAACGGCGAACTTTTGAATTTTGTCGCAAAACTTGCGTCAAAAACGTTCGGCATAGATTTATTGAGCAAAGTCAATTTCGACGGATTTATAAACGATTTGGCGTCGAATTTCGGGAATGAGTTTTCCGCAAACGAATTTGTTGAAATTTTGCTTAAAAATATGTTCGGCACGACTGCCGCGGAGATTGGCGAATGGTTTAATAATAATTTTCGAACTGACATAGCTGCTTCGTTTAAGCTCGCTGACTTTTTCAGAGACAACTTGTTTGACATAAACAGCGTCAAAAAAAGCGGCAGCGATATAAATGCGGTCTGGAGCGCCAATATATCTTCGGAAATTGTCAAAATGCTTTCTTACAGGACAAACGGAATGATTTTAGAGGATACGGAAATTCTTTCGTCGTATGAAGTCTTGGACAATGAGATAACTAAAATGTCAATAGAGGCAAAGGGGGCTATTCCTTTCACCATTGAGATTTCCGATTTTTCGGTTAAGGGAATAGCCGCCGATCAAACTCCTATTCAAGTTGAGGGCGATTATGAAACAAATTATTTCCTCAAAAAAGATATGACGCTCAAAGTCGACGAAAACGCATTAAAAGTTACCACGCTGAATCCTTATGAAACGACAAACCTTTTCGGCATTAAAATTAAAGATATTTGCGATGAGTATTATTCTTCGTTCGGCAGCTCGACAAGCGAGGAGTTTTATGCCTCGTTAAACGTAAACGGCTTAGTCGATTGCGATTTAGTCGGTGAGATAAAAGCCGAGTTTTTGGGAGGACTTAGCATATCCGACCGAATTAAAATTGAAAACTCAAAAATAAAACTTACATACTTGCGTTTGGGCGAACAAATCGATATGTTAAATGTGTCTTATGACGATTCAAAAATTGACGTTTCAAAAATCAAATTTGAGTTTCTAAACATTGAAAACGAGTACGTCAAGGTGTTGAAAGACTTAGTCGTTTTAAAAATAGCGACAAGCCTTTATGAAGAAAACAGCGGTGAAAACGCCGAACAAATAAAGCTATGTTTAAAGGCACTGCAAGAAGAAACAACGGTTTTTGAATTGAACAATTTGCCGCTTGACAAAATATTCAAGCTAAGTATTTTTAACGGTAAATCGGGCGAGGAAGCTGAATTTTCAGCGAAATTAAATTTGCGTCAAGCGATAATCGCTTTGAAAGAAAACGCGGGTATGGTGAGCAACAACCTTACTTTTAGGTTTGACGGCTTATTAAAAACTTTAACACAATACACCGGCGCTTTAAATGCGACGGGAGAGGGCGTTTTGCAAATGGACCGAGACGCCGTAACGGGTTATAAAAACTTGGGCATTTTCGACACGCAACCGATTTTTGGTAAGGACGGAACAGTGATAGGCTATAATGCCGCCGCAACCGTCGATGAACTTTATGCGGTAATAATGCGTAGGCAAGCAGATATAGTTACTTTGACCGACAGCGGAATTCTTCCTGCCATAAAGTATGGCGAGGACGGAGTTTTGGAAAAATCATTTGGCAGAGAAATTGGCAAGGACGGGTGGAACTATCAAACGATATACACTTTGTCAAAAGCGGAAACGCTTGTTCTTTGGAGAGTTATGTCTCAAAACTCGCTTAGCGGCGATGCCCTTAAAGCTATCGGACAAAATGATGAAACGGCTATTGCCGCCGCTTTGGATAAAGTCGAAAGTTGTTATAAAAGCGGAGCGGTTTATAAATTGTTATCGATTTTTGGTGGCTCTGAGATTTTTAACAATATTGCGGACGGGCGAGCGTTTATGAACAAAGTATTAGGTATGCCTCTTACGATCGAGCTTAAATTCGACAAAACCGAATTTATGGCGACGATCAATTTGGGCGGCTTGTTTACGGCAACATATAAATTGTCTATCGATACGAATGTGGCCACGGATAATCTTATGAATATAAGTTGACCGAAATTAGCTGAACGTTCAACGAGTACAACGGCGAAAAAGGCGACGTAAAACAAAAGCAAGGTAAAGCGAATTTCAGATTTGCTCAGGTTAAATAAAGTAGTAAATTTATTGTGAATTTGCGGAATGTGTAATTTACGTAGCCGTTGACACAGGTTTAGTTTGCAATTATAATGAATATATAACAATTTATGGGGAGTAAATATGAGTAAATATCCTGATTACATTTCACCGAAGCGTGAAGCCGCTCCGACGCCTGAATCGATTGTCGAAAACGGCAAGGTGCATTTCGGAACGTTTGACGCTCCGTTTAAAAATCTCAATCTTTTAGATTGCGTAAAGCCTTGTGGCAAAATGCCCGATTGTATGAAAAAAGCAAGGCTTGTCGAATGGGAGGCATTTGAAGTTCATTTCGACGAGGGTGCGCTTATCAGCGCAGTTTATAACACGGGACCTATGGGCTTCTCGATTTTTGTCTGGTACGACAAGAAAGAAGACAAAATTTATAGCTGGCGAAACCTTGTGCCAAAAAAGAAGGCAAAGGTAGCTTCGCAACTTATAGACGATTATTGCTATTGCAAAACGTCAAAGAGCGAATATCGCATAAACAATGACTTTTTGAATGGCAAAGCAAGCGCAAAAGGCTATACGAAAGGCAAATGCGGAAGGTTTGAAATCGACGTAAAGTTTGAAAGAATTTCACCGCTTGCAAACGGCGTTATGCCGCTTGCCCAAAACAAAGACGGCTCTTTCAGAAACGCACTTTACAGCGAAAAGGACTTCTTTAAAGCGGAAGGCACAATCACCGTAAACGGAAAAACGTATACGTCGAACGAACGCTCGGTCGGCATAATCGACGACCACAAGGGTTATTATCCGTTTAAGGCGCATTACGATTGGCTTACTACAATGGGCGTGCTTGACGACAATGGCAAACAAAGATATTTTGCGTTCAATCTTACGCGCAATCAGTCTGTTGACCAAGACAGTTACAACGAAAACGTAATTTGGGTTGACGGCGAATCGTTCCCTATGCCGCCTGTGAAGTTTACGCATAAAAACGGCAAGAAAAAGGCAAAAGAGTGGTATATCAAAGACGAAAAGGGGCTTGTGGACATAACCTTCAAAATTAACAAGGTTTTCTACAATCCTATTCACGCTCTTATTATAGATTGCTACTATGCATTGCCGTACGGATATATTTCAGGGTACGTCACCGACACCAACGGCAAAAAATACGTCGTGGACGGTATGCTCGGAATAGGCGAGGACAAAACCACAAGAATGTAATAATAAGACATTAAATCAATAAGTTTTATAATAAATTTCATACGCAAACCAAAATTGTGTTTGCTCTTAAAAGGACGGATATACCGTCCTTTTAATTTTGCGTAGTTAATTTAAAATAAGCTAAAAGGGCAGATTGGACAGAAAAAGGGAACAAAAAGTAAAAAAATTCGTTTAAGCAACCATAAAAAGCAAAAAAAACCGAAAAAATTTTAAAAAAAGTTTAAAAAAATGCTAAAAAACACTTTACAACAGTAAAGTAATAAAGTATAATGCAATTACAAAATCAATTTACCACAGTAAAGTGAAGGAGAGATGAATATGAAAAAAACCGTTGTAATTATTTTAGCATTAGCCCTTATCGTGGGCGTAACAGTTTGTCTTACCGCTTGCAACAACAAAGATAGCAAAGTGGCTATAACAAGCATAGCATTTGGCGGCGAAGAATATGGAATCGCCGCAGCAAAAGGAAACGACGCACTTATAAGCAAAATCAACGAAGGGCTTATCGGTATTGCCGACGGCAAAATGCGTGAAATTGCAGATTCCTATTCGCTTACGTCGGAGCTTCTTATAAAGAGTGACACGGTAAATCCGAAAGAGAGCGCGACCGACGACAGCTGGGACAAAATCGTTGCCAAAAATAAAATCGTCATCGGATACACAGTGTTTGCTCCGATTGCTTACACCGACGAAAACACCAAGAAGTTTACGGGCTTTGACACGGAAATGGCTCGTGCGGTAATTAGCTATCTTAACAATAAATACGGAACGACGATTGAAATTGAATTTACCGTAATAGAATGGGCTAGTAAAGTTACAAATATTACGGCAGGACAATTCGACCTTATTTGGAACGGTATGACAATTACCGATGAAATTAAAGATAAGCTTTCGGTTTCCCTTCCGTATCTTAACAACAGACAAGTCGTAGTAGTTCGCAACAACGATAAAGACAAATATACAAGCATCGACAGCCTTAAAAAGGCAATCGGCGGTTGCGAACAAGGCTCGGCAGGAAACGACGCTATCACAGCTAATAAGTTGGGCAAAAAGACGTTAACCTTTAAAAGTCAACTTGACGCTTACAATCAACTTAAAACAGGCGGCGTCGACTTTATCGTCATCGACTCGGTTATGGCAGGCT
>JAQYCY010000131.1:0-31558 GCA_028724485.1 Bacillota bacterium
TTTATTGGAGAAACGAAGTCGTTTCGGCGTGGCTTTATCTTGTGGGCGATGATAGCGGCTCGGTAAAAAAAGATAGCAACAACGGCGGACTTGGTTACCTTATTTCCCCTGAAGAAGTCGGCAAGTCGGGATATATCGACGAGTTTGAAGAAAGAGCAAGAGCGGTTATCGCAAAAGGCACGGGAACTGCCGCAATAGGCACGGGTGCAAATCTTAGCGATTATTACGTTATCGGCGAAAACTTCATTGACGAAGGCTCGACAAGTAGCGCATACTGCGGAATTTTCTTGGTTTATGCAACCAACGTGCCTTACGATGTTGACAGCTACAAAGCAAACGGCGGAACGGAACTTAACGAAACGGCAGACGATTTCAAAGAAAGCGGATATTTGCCTCTCGATTACGTCATCAAGGTCGACGGAACGGAAACGGGACTTACGATTAAGAGCAATATCGAAAAAGCTCTTCTTTCGGCAAAGAAAACCGAAAAATACAACAGCGTTGTAAATACTTTCTTGAACGGCAAGGAAGTTAAATTGCAAAAGTTCGACAAAATCGTCAAACAAATTTACGAAGGTAAATAACAATAAACAAATTCGATTAAAAAAACCACCGATATGAAGTGCACCCCAGAAGTAGGACAGAAATGTAAAACTTTTGGAGGTGCATTTTTAATGGCAAAGAAAGGACAAGTGTTTAGAAAATACTCGCCTTAGTTTAAGTTATCTGTTATACCGGATATGCGAGAAAACCATTTAAGTTATAGTGAAACGGTAAGAAAGTATTGGCGCACAGAGAAGAAAGCCGAAACAAACAATCACCGTTCGCAGGTAAAAAGCGGGAGCGCAAATTTTTGGCTGATTTATGTTAAAGCCAAAAGAGCAGTCAGTCGATAGGCTAAGAAAAGCATTGTCAGTCGATAGACGGCGACGTGAGATTTTCGTTCTTTTTCTTGAACAGGTTTTTGCTTTTCAGCTTATCGGAGAGCTTTTTTAGCGGCATCAACGCAGATAAAAGTCCTATGGCGGCAACGGCGACGTGATAAAATTTTACGTCGCCGTTTTGAGTCGTTTGCAAGCAATATAACAGCAGAGCAAACGAGCCGAGCGTCAAAAGCAAGTCGGCTATAAATCTAAAAGGCGGTTTAAGTCTGAAAAGCCCGAAGACAAAAAACGCAAAGCCCGAAGCAAGGCCCACGCCAAGGCACACGAGCGCGCCTATCGTTTGATAAGGAATGCTTACCGTCATTTAAACAGCTTCTTGAAAAACGATTTCGGCGTTTTTTCGCCCGAGTATACGAGCTTTGTTATTTCGCCGTCAATTTCAAGATTGCCGCCGTCGACGTCGAGATTGACAACGCCTAATCCTATGCCGTCAAGAGTCAGAGTTTTGCCGTTTGACAAAGTCATAAAGACTTGTCTTTCAGAAAAACTTTCAACGTTCTTTATTCCGCTGAGTGTGATTTTCTTTTCGTTTTCATATTTTAAATTGTGAGTTTTTACTATTTTATTCTCTTCCATAATTTCACCTATAACAATATATGCCCTATTAAGTCTTGTTATGCCGAAGCCGAAACAAACAAGATATCGACAATAAAAGAGGCGGTATACTTTATAGGCGGCATTTATTTGATAGGGGCAGCGTTCGTTGTGGCAAGTGAGTATTTAATCACAAGCGAACGCTATTTGATTGACAAGGCTTTGATTTAAGAATAAGATAAACCTATGAAAAGAACTTTGGATTGGTTTAAGCTCGATTATTCCGCAAGTTTTTATCCTGTAATGACGACGAATACGACGCAAAGCATATTCAGATTGTCGGTTATTATGGACGAAGCGATAAAGCCCGAACTTTTACTCGATGCTTTAAACGAAGTAATCGTCAGATTTCCGCTTTACAAGGTACGTCAAAGGGCAGGCGTTTTTTGGTACTATCTCGAAGAAAACGTAAAGCCGTTCAGAGTTTTTAAAGACGACGGCATTTTGCTCAAAAAGATAGACACGAAACTCACAAACGGCTATCTGTTCAGGCTTTGCTATTTCGGCAAAAAAATAGCACTCGATATGTTCCACGGGCTGACCGACGGAACGGGCGCAATGGTGTTTATGCGCGCAATCGTCTATGCTTATGCCGTTAAATGCGGAAAAACTCCGTCAAGCGAAAACGTGATAGATTTAAAGGCTATGCCAACGGAAGCGGAAACCGAAGACAGCTTTCGTAAGTATGCCGAAAAGACAAGGCTTAAAGATATCGAACTTAAAAAATTTGCGGGGGCAAGTCCGACCGTCGTTTCGGGACATAAATTTGTCGGCGAGGGTTACGGCTCTATAAGCGGAACGGTAAGCGTTACGGCGGTTAAAGAAGTCGCAAAGAAATACGGTTGCAACGTAACGCACTTTGTTGCCGCAAAACTCATAAAGGCGATTTACGACAACGACAAAAAAAAGAAGAAACCCGTTGTCGTTATGGTGCCGATAAATTTCAGAAATCAGTTTCCGTCTGAGAGTTTGAAGAATTTCGTTCTTTTCACAAAAATTTACGTTTATCCGAAAGATTGCGAAAAACTTGAAACGATAATCGAAGCCGTCAAAAAACAGATGGCAGTCGCGGCGAAAAAAGAAGAACAGCAAAAGCAGATAAACACGACCGTCAACGGCATAAACACGTTTGCGTTCAAAATTTTGCCGCTTCCGCTCAAATTCTTTTTAATAAGACTCGGAAGGTTGTTCTTCAAGTCCAAACATTCGATTATATTTTCAAACTTGGGAATTGCTAATATGCCTGAGGGCGCAGGAGTTGAAAAGGCATTCTTCAATCTCAACGTTTCAAGCCATAATCCGGTAAATTGCGGCGCACTTTCAAACGGCGACGATCTTATGCTTACGTTTACGCGCACCATTGCCGAAACGGAAGTCGAACGCAGATTTTTCACTTCGCTGTCAAAAGAGGGCATAAAGGTCAAAATACTGTCTAATTTCAGGGAGGAACAAATTGTATTGTAAAAATTGCGACGTTGAAATCGAAGGTAGTTGTAGAGTTTGTCCTCTTTGCCATAGGCCGCTTGACGGCGACGACCTCGTTTTTCCGATAATAAAAAAAACCAAAAGAAAAAATAACGTTACATTCGGACTTATTTATATTATAATAGCTTTGGCGGCAAGCGTAACTTGCCTTACAATCAATCTTGTGTTGCCACACAGACTTTTATGGAGCTTGTCGGTCATCGCATTACTTGCATACTTTTTCGTTGTGTTCGAAACGGTATTTTCAAAACGTAACGCGGCGGTGAAGATATTCTTCCAGATATTGTTTTTGGTGATTGTGGCGTATGGACTAGAAGAACTCAGTCCGAACGTCAAGTGGGCGGCAAATTACGCCGTTCCGATAATCATCTTACTCGGCGGCGTGCTTTTGATGATTTTATCGCTTGCGGTAAAAAGCGCAGGCCCGTTCATATTGAACCTTTTGGGCGTGGCGTTTTTGGGGCTTGTACCGGTCGTGTACAACCTTATAGTCAAAACGCACGTTTGGGTGCCTACAATCGTTTGCGCAAGCGGTTCGGGCGCATTGCTTATCTTTGCCGTTCTGTACGGAATATTCAGTGGCAAAGGCGTGCTTAAAGAAGAAATAAAAAGAAAATTTCATTTGTAAAATGAGAGGATAAAATGGAAAAATTGACATCAAATGAGCTTAGATCAAAGTACCTCGGATTTTTTAAAGATCGCGGTCATGCAGTCATTCCGTCCGCATCGTTGATACCGGAAAATGACCCGACGGTTTTGTTTACAACGGCGGGAATGCACCCGCTTGTTCCGTACCTTCTCGGAGAAAAGCATCCGCAAGGCACAAGACTTACCGACGTTCAGATTTGCGTCAGAACGGGCGATATCGAAGAAGTAGGCGACGCGTCGCATTGCACGTTCTTTGAAATGCTCGGCAACTGGTCGCTCGGCGATTACTTTAAAAAGGAAGCGATCAGCTGGTCGTTTGAATTCTTGACAAAAGTTTTGGGAATTCCGCTCGACCGTTTGTCGGTCAGCGTATTTGCAGGCGACGAGAGCTGTCCGCGAGACGACGAGTCGGCGGATATATGGGCGAGCCTTGGACTTGATAGAGAAAGGATTTTCTTTTTGCCTAAAAAGAACAATTGGTGGGGACCTGCCGGAATAACCGGACCTTGCGGACCTGACACCGAAATGTTTATCGACACGGGTAAACCTGTGTGTTCGCCAAATTGTAGTCCTGCTTGCGATTGCGGCAAATATCTTGAAATCTGGAACAACGTATTTATGCAATACTTCAAGGGACAAGACGGCAAACTCACCCCGCTCGAAAAGAAAAACGTAGATACGGGCATGGGGCTTGAGCGTACCCTTTGCATTTTGAACGGATATAAATCGGTTTATGAAACGGACTTGTTCGATTTTGCAATCAAGAAACTCGAAGAGCTTTCGGGGAAGAAATATTCGGACGGCGGCGAAGATATGGTCGCTATGCGAATAATTGCCGACCACGTCAGAACGGCAACGTTTATGCTCGGTGACGTCAACGGAATTACGCCGTCTAACGTGGACCAAGGTTACGTTTTAAGACGCCTTATTCGCCGTGCCGTAAGATATGCAAAGAAACTCGGTCTCGAACAGGGCGCGCTCGAAGAAATAGCGAAACTTTATATTAAGAAATATGAAGACGTTTACGAATCCATAAAGAACAATGCGGCAAAAATAGTCGAAGAGCTTAAACTCGAAGAAGAACGTTTTTCAAAGACTCTTGAATCGGGGCTTAAAGAATTTGAAAAGGTCATTACCCACATTCCTACAAAAACAATTTCGGGAAAGACCGCATTCAGACTTTACGATACGTTCGGTTTTCCGCTTGAGATGACGGTTGAACTTGCAAAGGAAAACGGTTTCGACGTAGATACCGACGGATATGAAGTTGCGTTTAAAGAACATCAAGAGAAATCGAAACTCGGCGCCGACCAAAAATTTAAGGGCGGCTTGGCGGACGGCGGCGAAGAAACCGCAAAACTCCATTCGGCGACACACCTTTTGAACGCTGCTTTAAAAGAAGTTTTGGGTGATCCTAACATTATGCAAAAGGGAAGTAATATCACCGCCGAAAGATTGCGTTTCGATTTCAATTTCGACAGACCTCTGACAAAAGAAGAAATCGAAAAGGTCGAAGAAAGAGTTAACGCCGAAATAGCGAAGAAAGCCGATATTAAATGTGAAGAAATGACGGTCGATGAAGCTAAGGCAAAAGGAGCAATCGGCGTGTTTGCGTCGAAATACGGAGAAAGAGTCAAAGTTTACACAATCGGTTTTTCAAAGGAAATTTGCGGCGGACCTCACGCAAGCAATACCGGCGATTTGGGACGTTTCCATATCGTTAAAGAACAAAGTTCGTCGGCAGGCGTAAGAAGAATTAAGGCGGTTCTCACCAAGGAAGAAAACTGATGAAAAAAGTTGACAGTCATACACATTCGGAACATTCTGCGGACGGACACGTGCCTATCTCCGAAATGGTCGAAACGGCTGTTAGGAGCGGCGGCAAGTATCTTTGCATAACCGACCACCTCGACCTTGACGCTTTGCAAGATTATAACAACGCGCCTAAAGGCTGGACGCAACTTGACGTTAAGGCATACGAAGCCGATTTGCTTTGTGAAAGGGAGCGCGCGCCGAAAGGCTTTTATCTCGGTTTCGGCGTCGAAGTCGGATTTGACGAAAACACTTATGACGGTTATGAAAAAATCATAAACGAATTGTCGTTTGACGCCGTGATAAACAGCGTACACTTTGTAGAGGGCTATGACGTATATTTTGCCGACTATTTCAACGACAGAACTAAAAGCGACGCATACGGCGCGTATCTTAAAAAGGTCAGACAAAGTTTAGACGTACCGTACAAATACGATATTGTGGGGCATATCGGCTACTGCGTCAGAAATGCGGGATATGCCGACAAACTTATGCATTACGCCGAGTTTGAAGAATTGCTCGAACCTATCTTAAAACGCATAATCGAGCTTGGCAAAACGCTTGAAGTCAATACGCATCACGCTCTTTGCCCGAACGAAGAAATATTGAAAAAGTATTACGAATTCGGCGGACGAAAAGTATCTTTCGGTTCGGACGCGCATCGCGGCGACGTTTATAAGGACTTTGACGAAACGGCAAAGATGTTAAAGACGATAGGGTTTAAAGGCTTCACATATTTCATAAATCACGAAGAACACTTTGAGCCTTTCGACTGATTTTTAAAATTATAAAAAGCAATAAAGAAAAAGACGGATTTTCCGTCTTTTTTTGTAAAGTGTTTTAATTAAAGTTTGCCCGATTTAATCGGCTATTTGAATTGCCTATTGCTCTGTTTAAATTATGTAACCTAAATTAAAAACTTTTCGTTTAGCGATTTTGTTAAGCGGCGGTTTGATTACGGTTTGTTTAAACTAAATAAAGCGTTTAAGCAGAGCATTTATTTTAGTCGTTTTAGTAAACTCTTTTCGACTAAAAGCCGTTTGATTTAACGCTTTGACAAAGAATCTGTAATAAACATCGAATCGGCATTAACGGCGTTTTTTATTGTCAATGATTATTGATTTATTTTAAAAACGTCTTTGACAAATCCGTCCAAAATTTTTCTGTGTTCTTCGTCTTCCACGTTGATTGCCGTAACTGCGGCGACGATAGGAAGCCACTTTTTGACGTATTGAACGGCGGTGTCGCTCTTTTTGCAAAATGCGTCGAGATAAAGGTCGGCGATTTTTTGTTTTTTGGCAAGCACGAATTGAAGATAGGTGAGAGCAGCGTCTGCCGATGCGTTGCCTTGCGTTGCGTGCGACCAGTCGATGATATAGTAGTTGCCTTTATCGTCAATCATTATGTTCGACGGGTTGAAATCGCCGTGACAGAGTTTTGTGTGAGTCGGCAATTTTTCCAAAAGATTGAAAAGCTCATAGCGAGTCGTTGCGTCGTACGGAGCTTTGCAAAGTTTGTCGCCATACTTATCTTTGATTTTTTTAAGTCCTTCGACCTTTTTAGAATGCATTTCGAGTTCGACGTCCACCATAAAATCGATATGTCTTTGAATGTTTTTGGCGTCTTTTTTCATAATTGTTTCGAGGTCGTGACCGTGGATATATTCCATCGTTATACTGCGTTTTGCGCCTTCGAGTTTTATGTCGATAAGGCGAGGAACGCTAAGTCCCGATTCTTCGACCATCGAATGATTGAGTGCTTCGTTAAGAACGCTCGATTTAGGGAACAAAGGGTCAAATTCCTTTACCACCTGATTGTTTTCGAGAAAAATCAATTTTGTTTTTCTTTTTGCTATAATTTGCTCTTTGTCCATAATCCCTCCTAATTTTCGTTGTTCATAATTTCCGAAAGTCTTTTTGAAAGCACCGCAAGCGACGACGCCATATCTTCTTGTTTGAGCGCAATGTTTTCAGGAAGTTTCAAATGGCAAGGCGCAAACGACCAAATGGCTTTAATTCCTGCTGAAATCATAGTTTCGGCAATTGATTGCGCAACCGCTTTCGGGGTTGTGATGATGCCGATATAAATCTTATTTTCCTTTACGAATTTCGGCAACTCGTCAAAAGGATAGACCTTTGCGTGATTGATTTCTTGCCCGACGACTTCGGGATTGACGTCAAAACCCGCAACGATGTGCAAGCCGTATTTTTTGAATCCGTCATAGCTTAGCAAAGTCCTTCCGAGTCCGCCGACGCCGACGATAACCGCTTCGCTGGTGTTGTTGTAGCCTAAGTAGCCTTCGATATCGTGTATGAGCAAATCGACGTCGAAGCCGAGTTTCGGCTTTCCTGCGACGCTTGAAATAATCGCAAGGTCCTTACGCACCTGAACAGAATTCAGCTGCATATCGTTTGCGATAGTCGTTGACGAAATGTTAAGTTTGCCTTGCCTTCTGCATTCGAGCAAATAGCGCAAATATCTCGGCAACCTCGATATAGTTGCCTTGGACGCTTTTTCGTTTTCCATAAGCACCTCTTGTATTTAACATAGACTCAAACTAAGACAATGTCAAGTCTTTTTGAAGTATTTGATAAAAATTTATCGATAAGAATTTCGAAATTTTATCGATAAAACCGAGCGATTTTTTATTGAAAGATAAAAGGATTTGCTTTTAATGTAAGCGCAAGAAACAAAATTTAACGTTGCAAACGCCAAACGCAAGTTCGATTGGGACGAGTGCTATTTAACAAACGTGGACAAAGTATTGTTTGACAAAAAAAAAGAAGCGATTGCAAAAAAAGCTTTAACAATCGCTTCAAGAATTAAATTGTAATACAATCAGGTTTGCAAACGCCACAAAGCGTTTAAGCAATTTGACCACCGCCAAAGCATATATCAATGGCGATGTGAGGTATACGCCGTCAAGGCAAACCTGTAGAGCATACGCACAAAAATCGTGTTACTGTTTGTAGTAATACATATATTTAGCGTCGCTTTTTTGATATGGCACAGGAGTTACATCGAACTTGCCGTCCGTCTTTGTGAGAATAAGCGTGCCGCCACGTTGTTCGATTTTTTTGTAGATTGACGGATATGCAAGATAGTCGATGCTCATTCCGTAAGTTAAGCGAACGCCCTTGTAATCAACCGAGAAGTTGTTATAGTGGTCGTGTCCGCAGAACACCCCTTTCGTGCTGCCGAGTTCGTAAATCTTTTGCGACATTTTGCCGTCTTTTTTGCCCGGGAATGACTTTTCGCCCTTTTCGCCGGCTTTGCCGTAATAGTAAGTCACGTCATCTGTATTTTTGTATCCGTTAGCCTTAAACTCGTTCCACGCCGTGCCGTATTCGACAAGCGGAATATGGAAGAACATAAGCGATTTAACGTCGCCGCTAAAACCGCGAGCGGTGTTAGTATCGTTGACTTTCTTTACGGTATCGGCATACCAAGCAACTTGATTGTCGTGGATTTTGTCATACTTCCAAGCAATTCCGAAGTAGTCGCCGTCGGTGTAGCTGTGTGAGTCGATAAGGTAAAGCGATTGAGTGATTTCGCCGTTTGCGGTTTGGACGTTGATAAGTTGATTGCCTTTTCCGTCGATATTTTTAGGACCTTCCGTGAAAATGCAATATTTCCATTTGTCTTGGGTGTACACTTTTTCGGATATTTCTTCACGAGTGTACAAGCTGTAAATTTCGGTGTCATGGTTACCGAAAGTCATAGTCCAGTAAACGCCGAGCGATTCCATAAGCGTCGCGAACATTTCGGCTTCTTTCAAGTTGTTGAACGTTCCCGCTTGGAACGGAACGGGGTAAGCTAAGTCGCCCGTTACGACAACAAGGTCCGGCTTTGCCTTTCTGACGGTTGCCGCAACTGCTTCCAAAGCCCAAGCGTCCTTTTTTCCGCTGAATGCGCCTGCGCCGATATGTACGTCGGTAAGCTGCAAAATTCTGAATTCGCTTTCGTCCACGTCGGTAGTTGCAGGGTCATCGTTAGGTGTGACAAACGTATAGCATTTGAGTTCGTCGTCCCAGAAGAAAGTCTTTTCGGCTGCTGCCGTTTTATCGGCAGGGGCAGTGATTTCTGTAAAACGAGTTCCGACTTTCGCCATGCTTGCCGCTTTTTTAAAGTTTGCGCTCTTGCCGGCGGCAGAAATGATAACTAATAAAATGAAGAAAAGAAGAATTCCGCCCAAAACCGAACCTGTGATAATAAGGTCGCGCTTTAAAAGGCGTTTTCTTTCTTCGGGCGGTAAGTCCTTGCGTTTTACTCTTTTTTTCTTTTCCTTTTTGTCCGTTGTCGTTTTGTCGTCCGCTTGTTTGTCTTTAGCGGATTGTTTGGCTTTCAAGTTTTTTGCTTTTTGGCTTTCAGTAGTTTCGTCAACTGTTTCGTTTAAAACGACTTCGGAATTTTTATCATTCTTTTTAGCCATAATTTTCTCCTTTATCGGTTTTATTGTTTTGCTCTGTTAAAAAGTTGTTTTGAGTATCTATGTAAAGCGTAAGATTAAGTTTTTCTTTCGCTTCCGATTTTATCGACAGAACCTTATCTTCGTCGATTTTGTCGATAGCGGCAACAGCGTATTTTTCCGAGCCGAAACCGAAGACCTTTACGTCGACTTTGTCATAGCCGTAAGTTTTAAACAACACGCAAAGCGAGTCGTAAGTTTCCTCGTCCTTTTTGTCGATAAGGTTTCCGAAACTTTTTGCGGCAATCTTTATGCCGACTATGACAATAAAAATCGCAATGGTAACGCCAATTATGCCGTCTATCGGGAAATTGACAAACCTTGAAACTCCAAAGCCGAGTAGGGTTGTCGCCGTAATCGAGGCGTCGAGTATGCAGTCCAATTTTTCGACTTTTACAATCGGCGAATTTGTCTTTTTTTCGACGTGCCACAAGAAAACGGCAAGTCCGACTTTTACGGGGACGGTTGCGGCAATCAGCCCGAAGTGCAACCAATTGAACGTAATCGGCAAAGGCGTAAACACTCTTTCAAGCGACTGATAACAAAATAGTCCGCCGATAACGAGAATCAAAACCGAAATTAAAAGTGAAACGACGTGTTCGGTTTTTCCGAAGCCGTAAGGAAATTTTTCGGTAGGTTTCTTGTCGCTGACGGCAATGCCTATAGACGCGCCTATGAAACCGAATGCGTCGCAAAAGTTGTTTATGCCGTCCGCTAAAATGCTGATGGAATTCGAAACAAGTCCCACATACAGTTTTAAAACGGCAAGAGCAGTGTTTACAACGCTACCGACTATTGTCGAAGTTAATTTCAGTTGTTTTTCGTTCATTTTAAATATTATACACACAAGACAATGTTATGTCAAACCCCATATTTTTGAAAATATATCCAAAATAAGCCAAAAACGTCAAATATAAACGGTTTTTTTTAAGTTTATAAGTTGTAGAATAAATACACTTCACAGACGGAACTAAAACACAAAACGGAGGCGAGCTATGGCATACATATATTATTACGACAAATTTTTCGACAACGTTTATCTTGCCGCGCTTGCGGTGTTTTCCGCATTTGTCGTTGTAAACGTTATGGTCGTCAAGTATTTACTTGCGCGTCGCAACAAAAAGTTCGTTTTGCTCGCCGTGTCGTTCATAGCGGCAGGATTGAGCTTTTTGGCGGGAATCTGGATAGGCCTTATATGTTTGTCTGTATTCACGCTTGTCGAATTTATGTTTATGCTCAACCTTTATTACGTAAAACTCGGAAGCAGAACAAATACGGACGAGGGCAAGGATAAAAAAGTCGAAAGCGAAACATGACGACGTATTGTTCGGAAAGTCGGTAATTTCTTTGAAAAAGCATAACGTTTTGACAAGGCATAACGTTTGTTTTAATTAAATTGCAGAACTAATACGAAGGATTAAACGGCAAAAATCGAAAAGCGATAAATCGCACGGATGAAAACAAGAGAATTTTTAAGAATTGGAATCAAGAGAGTATTAAAGCAAAAACCTTTTTGGGTTCTAAGTAAAATTTGAATCAAGATGCGGCAAGAGCGTTAAAAGCAGAATGTTACAAATTCTGCCTTTTAAAACCATAAAATAACCTCATAAAATAACCTATTGATTTTAAATGATATATATATTATAATATAATTACAAAATTAAATAAATTATGTGTTAACGTTTGTCGAAGCAGTTTTCATAACCTACCGGCATGAGCTTTAGACGTTGCAGAAGGAGGTAATTATGTATGACGAATTGTTACTCGGTGATATTCTCGGCGTAAAACCGGAGTATCACAAGGTAAAAAAGAATCAAAGCAAAAAGTGGAAAGAAAACGTAGCCATGTGTTTGTGGCTTGATGACCTCGGCAGAGAAGAATGCGAAAAAGAAAAGCGCGAATATGAGGCGTGGACAAAACAAATCACGGGCGGCGAAGTGAGAAGAGTAAACACTTTTAGCGATATGGGCGAAAATCTTTTCATTCAAGAACCTATGACTTTCAAAAGGAAACGCTAAAAGAGGATTTTAAAAGAAAAGCGGCAATGCCGCTTTTCTTATTTATGGCGAAGTTTGTATCTTTTGCCGAATATCGTAAATAGCTAAGCGAAACTTTAACCGTACGCGCTTTCGATCTGTCATTGTACGAGTAATCGTTATTACTCGCCGTTGCATAGTTGCTTTTGCCGACGGATAGTCGCCTTAAAGCGTTGCGGAAAACAGTGATTTGCAGATTGCTTGAAGCAGGCGGCATTTTGATTGACAAATCATATATGCGTTGACATAAAAGACGGAAAAGGGGCGTATATTTTATAAAATCGACAACAGTGCTATTTGGCTGAATTTGAAAGATTTGCAATAACCGAGATTTTTAGAAGAATGATACGGCGGTTTTGTTCAAAAAAATTGCGACAAATACAAAAGTGTGAAAAATTTTATGGGCAGACGATTGATTTTACCTTTTTTTAGAAAAAAGTAAAGCGTTTTCACTGCATAAATGAAAAAAAGTTGCAAAAATATGCAATTTTTTTTAAAATCGGTATTGACAAACGTCTTATAAGGAAATAAAATATTCTTAGACATAAAAACGGAGACCATTTTTCCATAATTTTAAACGCACACGACTAACGAGACTTAATTTTGATGAAGAATTTCGTTTCGCCGAAATTTTTTTTCGTTTGAGTGTACAATTAAGATTTTGATAGTTTTCGGGCGGCAACCGTGAACGTTGGTCACAAGTTTTTAAATTGAAAAATTCATTTTACGGTAAAAACTTTTGGAGGAAAATTTGTATGGCAAAAGAAGTATTGCAAATCGGAATCGACCTTGGTACTGCTAACACTCTTGTTTATATAGCAAAACAAGGTATCGTTTTCAACGAACCATCATACGTTGCTTACGATAAAGCAACAAAGAAATGCATTGCTTGTGGTCACTCGGCAAAACTTATGGCAGGAAAAACGCACGACAAAATCCGTGTTGTTAAACCGCTTGAAGGTGGCGTTGTTGCAGACCTCGATGCAACGAAATCATTACTTGAGTATATCTTCTCAAAACTTGACAGAGCAGATGATATCGATTGGGCTAAATCAACGATCTTGCTTTGTTGCCCGTCAGAGATTACAGTAGTTGAGCGTGCCGCACTCATCAACTTGGCTCACGATATGGGTATTCAAGACGTATTTATCGAACAGGAAGTTAAAGCCGGTGCTGTTGGCGCAGGCTGCGACATTTACCAAACTACCGGCTGTATGATAGCTGACATCGGCGGTGGTTCAACCGATATCGGTGTTCTTTCCTGTGGCGACCTTGTCGTTTGGGATTCTATCCGTGTCGCAGGTAGATATTTCGATAACGAAATCGCAAAATATGTAAAGCAACACTACAATCTTCTTATCGGTGAAAGAACTGCAGAAAGACTTAAGTTCGAACTTGCAACTTTGGCACCAATCGTCGGCGAAGAAAAAGAATGCGAGGCTTCCGGTAGACATCTTAGCCAAGGACAACCTGCTACGGTTACTATCAGACAAGGTGAAGTTCGCGAAATTTTGCTCAAAGCATTTGACAAAATTAAGCACGTCATTCTTGCAACGTTGGAAAGAACTCCGCCTGAACTTTCGGCAGATATCCTTAAAAACGGTATCACCATCAACGGCGGCGGCGGTTGCATACCGGGTATCAAAGAATACTTTGAAGCAGAACTCAAGATTCCTTGCACGATCTCGCCTAACTGCTTGACTTCTATCGTAGAAGGAACGAAGTACTTGCTTAAAAACAGAGGCAACTATTTGCAAAGACCTGTTGAATAATCTTGCGATTATTCGTTAAATTCAATAAATTCGTAAAGGAGAAATTATGAAAAAACAATTTGATTTAGTCTTCAATCAACCTGAAGACAAGAATAAGAAAGTCGGTATTGGTATTGACCTTGGTACTACAAACCTTTTGGTTTACGTTCAAGGCCACGGCATCATCTTCAATGAGCCGTCAGTCGTAGCATTTGACATCGAAACAGGCGAAGTTATTGCCGGTGGTGCAGATGCTTACTCAATGATTGGTAAGACCCACAGCAAGATTAAAGTTTGCAGACCTCTTCGTGAAGGTGTTATCTCTGATATGGAAGCTGCTAAGGCACTCCTTAAATACGTTTTCACCAGAGTCAACAACTTGAAGAACATCCAAAACGCACTTTGCCTCATCTGCTGCCCTTCGGAAGTTACACAAATCGAAAGAGAAGCAATGAAACAACTTGCAGTTGAAATGGGTATCCAAGACGTATTTATCGAAGAAGAAATCAAAGCAGGTGCTATTGGTTCAGGAAACGATATCTACAATTCAAGAGCAGTTATGGTCGTCGATATCGGCGGTGGTACAACTGACGTTGGTGTTCTTGCACTCGGCGACGTTGTATTGTCACAATCAATCAGAATCGCAGGTACTTACATCGATAACGAAATCATCAAGTATGTTCACAAGAACCACAACCTTGTCATCGGACCTATGACCGCTGAAAAGGTTAAGAAGGAACTTGCAACATTGTACGCAGATGACGACAGAACGATGAGAGTTTGCGGACGTGACCTTATGAAAGGTATTCCGTCATCAACCGAAATCAACTCGCAAGAAATCAGAATGGTCATACTTCCTGTACTTGCTGAAATCGTAAGCGTTATCCGTAACGTTCTCGAAATCACACCTCCTGAATTGTCTGCTGACTTGGTTGACGCAGGTATTATCTGCGACGGTGGTGGTTCACAAATCCCTGGACTTAAAGAGTTCTTGGAAGAAGCAGTTTCACTTCCTGTTGAAGTCTGCGCAAACCCACTTACCGCAGTTGTCGAAGGAACGAAAGTTCTTTTGAAGAACAGAGGCTACTACTTGATTAATCCTGTTGATTAATCGCCATACATGTGGTTCCAAAAAGACAGCTTGATTGCTCTGCAATCAAGCTGTTTCTTTTTGTCGATTTTTAATTCGCTTTAAATCGACGTATGCGTTAAAGCGCCGAACGCTTAAATGATTAAAAAAGTCATTTCGTAATATAGACATTTTTTTAAAAGGGTGTTATACTTACCTAAGAATTTGAAAACATTTTTTATATATAAGGAGAACATTATGCCAAAAGTTATTTTAGATTGGGATACTGCAGCTAAGTTTGTTACCGACGCATTCGTAGGTGTCGGAGTTCCGAGAGAAGACGCAGAAATTTGTACCGACGTTTTGCTCGAATCGGACAGACGCGGTATCGAATCGCATGGCTGCAACCGTTTTAAGCCGATTTACATCGACCGTATCAATGCAGGAATTCAAAATCCTGTTACAAATTTTGAAATCGTCAAAGAAACCGAAACGACTGCTGTCGTTGACGGACACGACGGAATGGGACAAGTCATCGGCTATAAGTCAATGAAACTTGCCATCGAAAAAGCAAAGAAATACGGCATGGGCATGGTTGTAGTTCGCAATTCTTGCCACTACGGAATTGCGGGATATTATCCTACTATGGCTTGTAAAGAAGGTTGCATCGGTATCACCGGTACGAACGCTCGTCCGTCGGTTGCTCCTACTTTCGGTGTTGAAGGCATGTTCGGAACAAACCCTCTTACAATCGGTATTCCTACCGACGAACCGTTTGATTTCTTGATTGACTGCGCATCTTCTATTACGCAAAACGGCAAAATCGAGTATTACGCAAGAATTGGCGAAAAAGTACATCCGGGTACTATGATTGACCTTAACGGCAATCCTGTCGAAGGCGACGCAGGCGAAGCTCTTAAAATGATCAGAAAGGGCACTGCCGCATTGACCACACTCGGCGGTATCGGCGAAGCTCTCGGCGGATACAAGGGTTACGGCTATGCAATGGTAGTCGAATTGTTGTCGGCTTGCTTGCAAGACGGCGCATACGGCAAGGCTCTTAACGGCGTTGACGAAAACGGAAACAAAGTTCCTTATCATCTCGGACATTTCTTTATCGCAATCGACACGAACCACTTCCTTGGCGAAGAACTTTGCAGAAAGAAGGCCGGCGAAATTATTCGTGCAGTTCGCGCTTCTAAGAAAGCTCCGGGACAAGACCGTATCTACTCGGCAGGCGAAAAAGAATACGACGTATGGCAACAAAGAAAGGACAGCGGCGTACCTATCAACGAAGCAGTTCAACAAGAAATGAACAAAGTCCGTGACGATTTGGGCTTGAAGTACGTATTCCCATGGGAAAAATAATTTTTTAGCATAAAGGAGACAATATGAATTACGCAGAAGAGTCATTAAAACTTCACTATCAGTGGAAAGGTAAAATCGAATGCACTCCGAGAGCATCGGTTAAGACAAAGGAAGAGTTGTCGCTTGCTTATACTCCGGGTGTTGCTCAACCTTGTCTTGAAATCCAAAAAGACATTTCAAAATCTTACGACCTTACTCGTCGTTGGAACATGGTCGCAGTCGTAACCGACGGCACTGCAGTTTTGGGCCTCGGCGACATCGGACCTGAAGCAGGTATGCCTGTTATGGAAGGCAAATGCGTTTTGTTCAAAGCATTTGGCGGAGTAGACGCATTCCCTCTTTGCATCAAGTCGAAAGACGTTGACGAAATCGTAAAAACCGTTCAACTTATCTCGGGTAGCTTCGGCGGCGTCAACCTTGAAGACATTTCGGCACCTCGTTGCTTTGAAATCGAAGAAAAACTTAAAGCATGCACCGATATTCCTATTTTCCACGATGACCAACACGGCACGGCAGTAGTTTGCGCAGCTGCTATCATCAACGCTCTTAAAGTTGTCAAAAAAGAACTTAAAGACTGCAACGTAGTATTCAGCGGAGCAGGCGCGGCGGGCGTTGCAATCGCAAAACTTCTCACAAGCCTTGGCGTTAAAGATATCGTTATGTGCGACAGAAAGGGCATTATCGCAAAAGACAGAGAAGGTATTACCCCTGACAAGATGAAGATTGCCGAGTTTACGAACAAAGCAAACAAGCACGGCTCGCTTGCAGACGCAATGAAGGGCGCAGATATCTTTATCGGTGTCAGCGCGCCTAATATGGTTACGCCTGAAATGGTTAAGTCGATGAACGCAGGCTCGATTATGATGCCTATGGCAAACCCTGTTCCTGAAATTATGCCTGACATCGCAAAAGAAGCAGGCGCAGCTGTTGTCGGAACGGGCAGAAGCGACTATCCTAACCAAATCAACAACGTTTTGGCATTCCCTGGTATCTTCCGCGGAGCTTTGGACGTAAGAGCTTCTGAAATCAACGAAGAGATGAAACTCGCTGCGGCAAAAGCAATCGCTTCGCTTGTCAGCGACGAAGAGCTTAACGCCGAATATATCTTGCCGAAGGCATTCGACGACAGAGTAGGCCCGACGGTTGCTAAGGCAGTTGCAGAAGCTGCAAGAAAGACCGGCGTTGCCAGAATCTAAGTTTTCGCTTAATTCGTTTGCCCTGTGGTAAACGATAAAGCATTAAAAACAAAAATAAAAAGGAAATGCGATTTTTGCATTTCCTTTTTTATATTTCTATTCAATATTGTTTTACCATATTAAATAAACAGATGTCTTTGAGTATGATATGGAAAAATCAACCCACAAATCGTTTTAAATTTGCCTGTTTGAATAAATTTACTTGTTTGAATTTAAAAACGGTTTTATAAAATGCCGATAAGTATTGATAAAAAGACGAAGATGCCAAACGTTCATTCTGTACTTTTATATAAATGTCGATAAATATTGATAGAAGCGGCAACGACTAAAAACGGTAACGATTATAAAGTAGAGGTTGCAAAGTTTAGCGGTTCTACAAATTGGCTATAAAGATGATTAAATAAATCCGCAAACAAAAACCGCCGTTTAATCGGCGGTTTAACCTTATAGAGAAATCAAAATTATGGATAAATCAAACGAAGTTAAATATCATCGTCTTCGTCGTCGTTTTCCTCATCGTCGTCGTCTTCATCTTCGTCATAATCGTTTATGTCACCGATGGATTCGTCGAAGTCGTCTACTTCGTCGTGATTTTCCTCTTCTTCGTCATCGTCTTCCTCTTCCTCGTCTTCGAGCATTGAAAGCGAAATTTCGCCTTCTTCATCGTCTTCAGAAATATCTTCTTCAACGAAATCTCTCCAATCTTCTTCTTCCTTTTCGTCGGTTTTCTTTTCTTCTTTTGCTTCGCGGCAAGAAGCGCAAATGTCTTCATCGTCCGCAAGATAATTGATTTTGCATACAGGGCAAATTCTTTCTTCGTACAATGACTTTTCGTCATCGTCGTCTTCGATAAGCGAAGCGTTCGATTTGCCTAATTCGACTTTGCAAACTTCGCAATAGTCTTCGTTTTCAGGGATATAATTCAGTTCACATCGTGGGCATTTTTTATACTTTGCCATAACAACCTCTTTGCTCCAATTTTTAGATAGAAAATATATAGCGTAGTTTATGAAAAAAATCAAGAGATTTTACATACTTTTTTAAATTTTACCTATTTTTTTGTTTTTAATCTTTTTAGCAAAAAAATTCGCTTCGGTATTTTATTTGACGGCGGTTTTTTTATGGTGTATTATATGGAAGCAAAAGAAATATTGTTACATAGAGGAAACAATGGCAAACGAAAAGAATCAATTTGTAAAAGAAATAGCAGACATGTCGGTGGATTTTCCGCAATGGTATACCGACGTGGTTTTAAAGACGCAACTTGTCGACTACGGTCCCGTAAAAGGAACGATGGTCATTCGTCCTTACGGCTATGCGATCTGGGAAAACATTCAAAAGGCTCTTGACGAGCGTTTTAAAGCAACGGGACATCAGAACGCATATTTCCCTATGTTTATTCCGTACAGCTATCTTTTAAGAGAAGCCGAACACGTCGAAGGTTTTGCGCCGGAAGTTGCCCTTGTTACGCACGTCGGCAAAACGGAGCTTGAAGAGCCGATGGTAGTAAGACCGACAAGTGAAACCATAATCTGCGAAATGTACAGCAGATGGGTTCAAAGCTATCGTGATTTGCCTGTTTTGATAAATCAATGGGCTAACGTCGTCAGATGGGAAAAGACGACAAGACCGTTTTTGAGAACGAGCGAATTTTTGTGGCAAGAGGGACATACTCTTCACGCAACGGAAGAAGAAGCAGTTGAAGAAACGCTCAAAATGCTTGAAGTATATCGTGAGTTTATGCAAAACGTTTTGGCAATCGAAGTCTTGACGGGCAGAAAGTCGGAATCGGAAAAATTTGCAGGCGCAAGCGCGACATATACAATGGAAGCTATGATGCTTGACGGTAAGAGCTTGCAATCCGGCACAAGCCACTTTTTGGGCAAAAACTTCTCAAAATGTTTTAAGATAAATTATCTCGATAAAGACGGAACGTTGAAAAACCCTTACGGCACAAGCTGGGGTGTATCGACAAGACTTATCGGCGCGTTGATTATGGCGCACGGCGACCAAAGAGGACTTAAACTTCCACCGAGAGTCGCGCCTATCCAAGTTGTCATTGTTCCCGTTGCCGCTCATAAAGATGGCGTAAAAGAAAAAGCGTTGGAACTCGAAGCCGCATTGAAGAAAGCAAACGTAAGAGTAACCGTCGATTTGCGTGAACAATCTCCCGGCTGGAAATTCAACGAGTGGGAAATGAAAGGCGTTCCGATAAGACTCGAAGTAGGACCGAGAGATATAGAAAACTCGGTTGCCGTAATGGTGCGTCGTGACAATTTCGAAAAGACGACCGTCAAGTTTGACGAACTCGAAAAAACTGTTTGCGCTACACTTGACGCAATTCATGAAAATATGTACAATGCGTCGAAAGAATTTACACATTCGCATATCGTGACCGCAAAAAATATGGACGAACTTACGGCAGGAATCGAAAACAAAAACTTTGTCAAAGCTATGTGGTGCGGTTGCCCTGAGTGCGAAGCGAAAATAAAAGAACTTACCGCCGCAACGTCAAGATGTATGCCGTTCGACCAAACGCCTGTAGGTGACACTTGCGTTTGTTGCGGAAAGAAAGCGACAAAAGTCATATATTTTGCAAGAGCATACTAATTTAAAATCTTAGCTAAAGCCATAACGAATTCGTTGTGGCTTTTCTTTATGGTGAACTTAAAAGAATGGGCTAAATTTAAAATTTACTAAAAGGACAAAATCATATTTTTATTGCAAGCTAGTCAAGGCTAATGCGCCACCGTATCGTTTGACTAAAAATTGACGTTGTGATAATATATGCCTATGAAAAAAGTAGAATTGCTGGCTCCCGCAGGGAGCTTTCAAAAACTTAAAACGGCTTTTCATTTCGGAGCGGATGCCGTATACGTCGGCGGAAAGGAATTGTCATTGAGAGCCGGCGCGGAAAATTTTGACAGGACCGAGCTTAAAGAAGCGACAGAATATGCTCACTCTTTAAACAAAAAAATTTACGTCACCGTCAATATATACGCAAAAAATGCCGACCTTGATTTCGCTAAGGAATATTTTGGATTTTTAAAATCGATAAACGTGGACGCCGTTATAGTATCCGACGCAGGACTTATTTCGATAGCAAAGGAAGTAGGTATCGAAATTCATCTTTCGACGCAGGCAAACACGCAAAATGCCAAAGCAGTCGAGTTTTGGGGCAAAGTCGGAGCGACGAGAGTCGTTTTGGGCAGAGAACTTAATCTTGACGAGATAAAAGAAATAGCAAAGGCAAATCCGACGGTCGAGCTTGAAATTTTCGTCCACGGCGCGATGTGCGTGTCGTATAGCGGCAGATGCTTATTAAGCAATTATTTTACGGGGCGCGACGCAAACAGGGGCGAGTGCGCACAGATATGCCGTTGGGATTTCAAACTCAGTCACGAACGTTACGAAGATAAGGAACTAATAGTCGAAGAAGACGAAAGAGGAACTTATTTTATAAACAGTAAAGATTTAAATCTTTTGCCGTATTTGCCTAAACTTTTAAACGCCGGCGTACACAGCTTTAAAATCGAAGGCAGAATGAAGAGTGAATATTATCTTGCCACGGTCGTAAACGCTTATAGAAAAGCAATCGACGAATGTTATGAATTCGGGGAAGTTAAAAATCTCGAAAAATACCTTATCGATGTAAACAGCGTTGTAAGTCACGGATATACGAACGCATTTATAGACGGACAGAATCTCGATACGATAAACTATGGTTCGTCAAGAGTTGTGCCGAAAGTCGAATTTGCGGCTCTTGTTAAAAAGGGTAATTTTTTAGACGGAACAAACGACGAGGCGGCGGTTGTGGAAATGCGCAACAGATTTAAAGTCGGCGATACGTTGACGCTTGTCAGCCCTAACGATAATCACGGAAAGAGTTTCGTCGTGCAAAGAATCATAAACAGTAAGGGCGAAGAAATCGATGACGCAAAAATCGTGCAAGAACAAGTAACAGTGTTTGCGCCTTTCAAAATCGACGAAGGCGACGTGCTGCAAATAACGAGGCAATAATGGCTAATATAAAAAAGAAAATATTTAACACCAAACAGATTGCGATAATCGCGTTGCTTGTTGCAATGATGATAATATTCGCTTTCGTTCCGATAAACATTGCAGGGACGTCGATAGCTGTTTTGCCGCTTATAGCGATATTCATCGCTTGTCAGGCAGAAGGCGGAAAAGTCGGCTTTTTTATGGGGTTTGCTTTCGGACTTTTAAGTTTAATTTCCGCAATAGCAATTCCGCAGCTGTTGTCGCCCGTTTTTTACAACCCTATGGTGTCGATAGTGCCGAGAATTTTTATCGGCATAACGACGTACTTTTCATACATAGGTTTAAGGAAAGGGTTTCGCAGAGTTTTTAAAAATAAGGATAAAAAAGTCGCAACGAGAATAAATATATTATTGTCAAGCTCGATAAGTTCGGCTGTCGGAACGATAACGAACACCGCGCTTGTCATAGGTATGATTTACGCATTCAATGCCGGCAAGGCGTACGGCGGAATAGTCATAGACGCGGCGTTTTTGTCGGCGCTTGTCGGCGTAAACTTTGTAATTGAAATTGCGATAGCAATGATTTTGACGCCACCGATAGTGCTTGCAATAAGAGTCGCTATGCACATGCCTGAAATCGAAGATATGTATGACGAAAACGGCAGACCGATTGACATCGATGAAATTAAAGGCAGAGTATTGGACGAGAGCGAAACAGACGGCGAGGCGGAAGAAGCCGCTATGCATGGAAAGGAAAAGTCGATTGAATCGACAAGCAATGCCACCGAAACGGTAAATGACGATGATAAATAAGGTTGTAAACGGAACGCATATGGGTATAGACGAAGAAATTAAACAACACGACGACAAAAAAAAGGTCGCGCAAGAGGAACGTGTTAAAGAGTGTGTGAAAGGCATTCTTGAAACGGACGAGGAAATAACGAGGGTTTTACGCACCGATTATAAGGCGTTAAGAGCGTTGAGAATGCTTGGCATCGCAGGCATAATAATCAGCGTAATGTGCATTGTAATAGGGCTTGCCTTGTATTTAAGACCGCTGATGTTTAATTGGGGCAAAAAGGGCTTTATGTTTTTCTTTTGGTTTGCGCTCGGAATAATAACGATGATTTTAGGCATAATCTTTTTGGTGTCCGAGAGCAGGAGCGGTAAAAACGGCGGAATAGTCTTAACGAACAAGCGTTTGATTTTTAACGGCGGCTACTTTTCCGATAAAGCGGAAAGCATAGCGATAAACGACGTCGATAGAATTATGTTCAAGCATTTTAAGGGCGGTAGTTACGTTTTAAAGATTTTAGCAGCGCGTTGCTATCATTACGAAGAGCCGTTCGACCTTGTTGCGGACTTTGAAAAAACCAAAGATTTACAGTGCAAAAGCAAAGAATAAAAAAGGAAAAACAGGCAACAAAAATCGCCGACAAATGGTTGAATTTTGTTGCTTTTTTTGTTTAGTTATAGTACAATAGCGGAAATGAACGGAGAATACTTATGAAAATCACGTCAAACGCATTTTCAATAACAATTTGCGTTCCGACCGCATCGCGTGTTGGTTTTACTAAGCATTTTCTTTTTATTTCAAAAGGCAATATATTTATTGATTAAGTTTCCTGACGGGAAACTTTTTTTTTGTAAATTGTTTGTCTAAGTACAGTTGAAAACAAAAACAGGAGAAACGTATGAAACTTATTTATGACGTAGAAGACAAGCCAAAGTTTAATAAACTTCTTGTTTTCGCATTGCAACAAGTTTTGGCAATTATGGCGGCAACAATCGCCGTTCCGACAATCATCGGATTGCCTACGCAAATCCCTGCCGCTATACTCGGCGCAGGCTTAGGAACGATTGTATACTTGCTCTTTACAAAATTCAAGAGTCCTGTTATCATATCGAGTTCGTTCGCATTTTTAAGTTCGCTCGGTTCGGCTCTTGCGTTCGGTTATTGCGGTATCATTGTCGGCGGTATCTTGGCAGGTCTTGTATACGTTGTCATCGCGATAATCATTCACTTTGCGGGAACGAGCTGGGTATCGAAACTTATGCCGCCTGTAATTATCGGACCGACCGTTGCTCTTATCGGACTTAGCCTTGCAGGAAGCGCAATGGGCGATATCGTAAAAGCAAGCGTAGGCACGGCTGTCAATGCGTCCTACAACCTTGTCGCTCTTCTTTGCGGATTGATTACGTTCATCACGGTTGTCATCTGCTCGACGCAAAAGAGATTTAAAATGGGCAGACTTATTCCGTTTATCATCGGTATCGGCGTAGGTTATGCGTTTGCGGCATTCTTCTCGATTTTCGGCTATACATTGGACGTAGACTATTTGAAAATAATCAACTGGGCTCCGCTTGTAAACAACTTCAAAGTTTTGGGCGACGCGGCGGCAAGCGCAGGCGACAAAGTTCAAGCATTCCTTACATATCCTGACTTTGCGCTTATCGAAGCAATAAAGGAAATGGTAAACGGAAGCACCGAAGTTGGCAAAACCTACTTCTTTGAAAGCGCGGCAGGCTTCGGCGAAGTCGCAATCGCATTCATTCCGGTTGCTCTCGTCGTATTTGCAGAACACATCGCAGACCACAAAAACCTTTCGTCAATCATCAACCGTGACCTTGTCGAAGGCGAACCGGGACTTAAAAGAACTCTTCTCGGCGACGGCGTAGGCTCGATTGTAGGTACTGTTTTCGGTATTTGCCCGAATACGACTTACGGCGAATCGGTAGGTTGCGTAGCTATCACGAGAAACGCATCGGTCAGCACGATTTTCACTGCGGCAATTATGTGTATCATCCTTAGCTTCATAAGCCCGATTATGTCGCTTCTCGAAACAATTCCGAGCTGCGTTATGGGCGGCGTATGTCTTACCCTTTACGGATTCATCGCAGTATCGGGACTTAAAATGTTCAAAGACATCGACCTTGGCGAAAACAAAAACTTGTTTACCGTATCGGCAATTCTTATCGCAGGTATCGGCGGACTTGCAATCAAAATTCCTTACCATATTGCAGGAAGCGACGTTTTGGACAAAGCGGGCAAAGTTGTTATGGTTGCAGGCACCGTTGACAAGACGATTACGATTACTTCAATCGCAACCGCTCTTATTCTCGGCATCATCACTTACGCAGTTATCAATGCGGTTGAAAAGAGAAACGCAAAACTTCCTGACGATTCGGACGAAATCGACACGAAGGAAAATGCAATCAATGCGCCTGTTATGGCAGAAAGCACTTACGAAGTCGGCGTTGACGTAACGACGCTCGGCGAAAATAAGGACGAAGCGGCAAACGAGACAAAGGCAGAAAACGTCGAGAACACCGCTGAAACTGTCGAAGAAAACAAAGACTAATCAATTCACCCGTATGCCTCAAACGTTTTTGGGGCATACAAAAAGAGGTACTTATGAAAGAATATAAAAACGTTACAATTTTTGATCATCCGCTTATTCGTCATAAGATAGCGATTTTGCGTGACGAAAAGACAACGACAAAACAATTTCGTGAGCTTGTCGAAGAAATCACGACTCTTATGACTTACGAAAGCCTTAAAGACGTTCCTACCAAAAAAATTATGGTTAAAACGCCACTTGAAGAGACCGAACAAAGCGTCGTCGTAGACAATGCGGTCACGATTGTTCCTATCCTTCGCGCAGGCCTCGGAATGGTAAACGGCGTTCACGAACTTTTCCCTACCGCAAGAGTCGGGCATATCGGAATGTACCGTGACGAAGAAACCCTTGAACCGAAAGAGTATTATTGCAAACTTCCTGAAGGCATACAAGACAGCATAGCGGTTGTGCTTGACCCTATGCTCGCAACGGGCGGAAGCGCGATTGCGGCAATCGATTATCTCAAAAAAGTCGGTTGCAAGCGTATTAAGCAAATGTCCATAATCGCCGCGCCCGAAGGCATCAAGGCTCTTGCCGAAGCTCATCCTGACGTTGAAATCTATGTTTCGACTTTGGACAGAGAGCTTAACGAAAACGGCTATATTCTTCCGGGCCTTGGAGATGCAGGCGACAGATTGTTCGGCACAAAATAATTTGTTTTAGCAAAAAACAAAAAGCGAATAAAAATCGAAACGATTTATTTGTTTGTTTATAAGTTTGTTAAACAAAAAGGATAACCATTGCGTTATCCTTTTTTAATGCAAAAATTAGGATAAAATTGCAAAGCAAAAGTTTAGGAGTAAGGAAATCAAAGGGGAATATAAATCGAATAAAAGAACAAGAAAAAGACTAAAAAAACAAAAGGAAATACAGGGAAAATAAAAACACAAGTGGTTGTAACAAAACTGAAAAGATTAAAATCTTAAATAAAAAGTTAATTAAAACGTAAAGTCAAAAGGAAATAAAACACAAAATGAAACATCAATTTAACAAAAACGGGGAATGTAAAATCAAAATGCTCGAAAAAACGGCAAAGTAAACTTTGCCTGTTTTGGCAGTATTTATTTGGTTTTAACAGATTGATGACTTAGTCTGAAAAAACGGAATTAGTGTTTGTCGTTAAATTTGTCGTCGATTTCTTTTGACAATCTTTTATGTCTGTTCAAAAATTCGGCATACGCTTTCCCGTTTCCTCGCGATTGAAGATTTTGCGGTTTATCGTCGTATTTTTGCGAGCGATTTTCGATTTTTGCGACGTTATTGTCGGTTATCAAACTATTTTGTTTAAAAAATTGAAAAAGCATAATCACCTCAAAAAAAGTCAAAATCCTTGCTAAATTTTGTTTTATATTATATACTATATTGGAATTTGTAAAAAGTTTCTTTTTAAGGAGAAATTTATTGATGAAAAAAAGAATTTTAATTGCTTTATGTCTTGTTATTGTCGTAGTTATGGCGGCGTTGACGCTTACGGCTTGCAATCCTTTTAAGCAAGACGCAATCAGCGGCGGTGACAGCAAGGCTACCGTTTATTCAAACGGCGGTTTTGCGGTAAGACAAGGAAGCTGGCTTTATTTTGTAAACGGATACGATGCAGACGCGAAAACCAACGAGTTCGGCGCGGTGCTTAAAAACTCGATTTGCAGAGTTAAATTAAACGAAGACGGCACGGTCGGCACTAATGCGGTCAAGTGCGTCGTTCCTAAGCAAGTATATTGGACGAACAAGGAAAGCGGTTTTGCCGTTTACGGAAATTGGATTTACTATGCAACGCCTAACAATGATAGGGACAGAAACGGTGCGGCGTCTACAACAAACCTTGACTTTATGAGAACAAGCCTTGACGGAACGGTGACGCAACTTATCTTTACGGCAAATTCTCGTTCGCTTCAATATTGGTTTATGCCTACTCGCATAGTCGTTTATAACAATTCAAACCTTACGGCAATCGATTTTACGGCTCTTCAAGAAACGAAATCGATTTCAAAGGTAAGCAAAAAAGTGACGACGTCGCAAATCGCAACAAACGTTACGAGTGTTGTGTTTAAGCAAGATGCGGAATGGTCGGCAAGTCAGGGCAAATCAATGAGCGATTACGTCTTCTACACCAAAACCGTTACGGGCACGGAGGCGTATAAAAACTACAACGAACTTTATATGATAAAATACGACGGAAGCGGCAAAAAATTGCTTGCAGGCGATAAGGCTTTCGGCGAAACCAATTATAAACTCACCTTAAACGGCGGCGTACTCGAAGGCGACAGCCAAATGACTCTCGTTTACGTAAAGCAACACGTCGAAGGCACCGCAACAAAAACGGACGGACTTTATATGAACAAAGTCGGTTTGGACGGAAGTTTCGACAAGGCTAACGAAAAGTGCCTTACTACGTCCATAACTTCGACAACTGTCACAAATTACCCTGTCAGCTACGAAAAGGGCGCGCTTGTCACGTCGGGTGACGAAATATACCTTTTGGACGGCACTAAGAGCGGCGAAGCGGTGTTCGGTGAAGACGCAAAAGTCGTCGGAAAGGCGTCGATGTCAATCAGATACGTCGCAAAGAACACAGACGGCAATTATTACGCTTATTACGGCGCAACAAGTTCGATACCTACGCTCTTTAGAATAAACCTTACTCCAAATGAAGGCGCAAGCCCTAACGAAGATATCGTTCTCGAAGAAAAGTTCGGCACGTCGTGGATTGAGTTCGATTTCATTACAGTCGGAAACGATACGTTTGTGTATTTCTTCGATACGAACGACTATAATTACGTTCACGGCTACAAACTTTCTGCTTATAACGGCGAAAAGGGCAAAACCGAGCTTATAGCAAAAATGACAAGCGCGGACAAAAAGAGTAAAGACGCAGCAAGTAAATAACAAAAAAGCAAGGCTTGCCTTGCTTTTTTTATTGCATATCGATTGAGAATGAACCGATTGATTATACTTTGTTTAACGAAAAAATAATTTATATTCGATTTATCGGAAAAATAATTATATATACTTTGTTTATCGGAAAAATAATTACTTGGTTTAATAAAACAGATAATTATTATTCGGTTTAGCGGATAGATAATTATTTAAATAAGTATAAATATTTGATTTAACAATAGATAGAGTCTTTTTGGGTTAGACAAATATTCGATTATATATTATTTCTTTGTTTAAGTTGATATTCGGTTTATCGAATAACAAATCGAACAATAACATATCAGACGAACACTATAAAGGTAGATTATGAAAACTATGTTCATTACGGGCGGAAGCCGCGGAATAGGAGAGGCGATTGTCAGACGCGCCGCAGGAAAATATAACGTTGCGTTTTGCTACAAAACAAACGAGAAAAAGGCGAACGATTTGATAGATGAGCTATGCGCAGGCGTATTTGCCGTTAAGTGCGACGTGGCAGACGAAAATGCCGTAAAAAACGCAGTCGATTTGGTCAAAAAACGTTTCGGAAAAATCGATATTGCGGTTTTGAATGCGGGCATTGCTCGTCAAAAAATGTTTTGCGATTTGTCGAACGCCGATTTATGCGATATGATGTCCGTAAATTTTGTCGGAGCATTCAACGTCGCAAAGGAAGTGCTATCCGAGATGACGTCGAGAAAGAGCGGCAAAATAATTGCGATAGCGTCAGTTTGGGGCGAGGTCGGCGCAAGTTGCGAAGTGGACTATTCGGCATCGAAAGCGGCGCTCATAGGAATGTGCAAAGGCTTGGCAAAAGAATACGGACCAAGCGGCATAACCGTCAACGTGGTTTCGCCGGGGGTTATAAAAACCGATATGTTAGCGCAATTTAGCGAAAACGATTTGCAAGAGTTGGTAGAGGAAATTCCGCTTGGCAGATTAGGCACGGCGGACGACGTGGCAGACGCCGTTATGTGTTTTGCGGACGGACTCGATTACGTCACGGGGCAAGTGCTTGCAGTGAACGGCGGCTTTTCAATCAGATAAGCATCGAAGCGTTAGTTCGGTGCTTTTGAAATTTAATTTTGTATTGACAATTTTTTACAAACAATTTCATAAAAGTAGATAATTATATATACGGTTTTTTGCAAATTTTATATGGAAATATTTGGGAAATCGAGTCGCAAAAGGATAGCTGCAGTTAATTGTTTTGTCGCAATCGAAAAAATGCGTTTTAAAAACATTCGCATTTGTTGATTTGTCAACCTTTTATAGCTACACAAATGGGTATTTTGTTCATTTTTATGCCGTTTCGGCAAGAATTTTTTCCACTTTTGTCAAAAACATAAGTTTATTTTAAATTTTGTAGCTAAATTTTTTTTGCTATTGACAATCAAAAAACAAATAAAGTATAATTATCATACCTATTTAAGAAACTTTTTTTAGGAGGAAATATGAAGAAGTTTAATTTTAAGGCTCTCGTCCTTATCGTATTGGCTTTGGTTATGGTATTTGCCCTTGTCGCTTGTGGCGAAAACAAAGACGGTCCCAAAAAGCCAAGTGGTAACAAAGGTACCGAAGTATCGGCGAGTGACTACTTTAACGCATTGACCGAGTCGGTTAAATCAATCGGCAACACGGCAATAAGCACAACACAAGATATTTACGCACAACTTGGCGCAGGTATCTCTCTTACAAACGGCAGTAACGTAAACATCGATCTCGAAGTTAAAATCGAAGTCGTTTACGACCGTACACACGGCAACAAAAACAGTGCAGCACACCTTGCTATCCTTGATAAGTCGGGCAGCTTCACAAAGAAGACGGAGGGCGGTCAACCAATCGTTGAGTTGTTCTACTTCCTTAACGATCCTACCTATATTTATGCAAACATGTTCAGCCAACAAATCAAGTTGGAGTTTGACGCAACCGGCAAAGACAACACCGAACTTGCAGGCAATCTCACTTCATTCTTGACAACCAATTTTGAAACGGGAATATTTGCAGGCAAAAACCTTGATGGCTTTGTAAAAGCAATTGCAAACAAGTTTGGTCCTGAGTTCACTTTGGACACCCTTGTCGACACCGTTGCACAAGAAATTATGGGTATCAGCACCACTGAACTCATCGGCAATATTGCAAGCATGGTCGGTTCAAAAGAAACGACTATCAACGGCTTGCTCAACTCGGTTTCCGGTCTTTTGATTTCAACCGAAAAGGGCGCTGTCACAAAGACAACCGAAGGAACAAAGACTGTTTGGTCGGCTAAGCTCGGAACACTTGTAAACAACCTTGCAGAAGGACTTCTTGCAGGCGTTCTTGCTTCTGACTCGAACCTTACTCTTGCATTCACTCTTGACGGAGCGGCAATCGACGAACTTACTCTTACCGGTAAGACCGCAGCTCTTGGAACCGGAACTAACGCAAAGAGATATGACCTTAAAGTTGCAATCACCGATTTCAAATTTAAGGGTGTTGACGCAACATCGAAGCCAATTCAAGCAGTTGGCGATTACAAGACCGACTACGTTGTAGCTGCAACGCTTAACGCAGAAGTTTTGAAAGAAAAACTCAACCTTACGTTTGAAGATCCGTTTACCGTCGAAGCAAAAGACGGAAAAGCATCGTTTGCAGACATCTGCACCGCATTCGGCAAGAATGCCGCAAGCCTTAATATCACCCTTCCTAACGACACTGAAATTCAAGGCAAAATCTCAGCAGATTTCAAAGGCAAACTTTCGCTTGCAAACACCCTTGGTTTCTCGAAAGCATACATCGAACTTAAATACACTTCACAATACGGCGGCGACGCAATCACTGTAGCAGAAGCTGTATATCAAGAAGTCGCAGTTGCCGGCAAGATGCAAGGACAAGTCCAAATCATCACCAAGGACGTCGATCAAAAATACGTTTCGATGATTCGTGACAATCTCTTTGTCGCTATGATCCAAGCGTTGTATAATGCAGAAGACAAGGCTAAATATGATAACTATGAAAGTCAAATCAACGCAATGTTCGATGCGATTCAAAACAAAGTAAACGCATTCGAACTTACGAACATTCAACTTCAAGACCTCTTCCAAAACATCTTCTTCGGCGAGAAGAAAGTAGGAAAGGCTGCAACGACAGATGAGATGAACGTTATCAGCTTCGTCGACGTTAAAAAGAAAGCTATTCTTAACAACTACGTACAAGTTGACACTGACAAATATCAACTTATCAAAGGTGAAGACGAAACACACGGAACCGATATCCCTTCAACTTTTGAAATCAACGCAAACTCGCCTTATGCAGGCAAGAAAGTTGTTTACTACACCGATGCTGACGGTAACGTTTTGACCTACACCTATGCAAACCTTTACAAATCGTTTGCAAGCGGCAAGACGACTTCTGAATATCCGGTTAAATTCAACATTGCTCAAATCTTGAACATTGCTCTTGACAACCTTCAAATCGCTGACAACAGCCTTAAAGTTGCAACGGCAAACGGTATCTTCAACGTATTGTTCGGTTATGCCGGCGCAGCAAGTGCAACCTCGAAGGGATATCTTAACGATGAAGAAATCGGTTACCTCTATATGGGTATTCTTGAAACCGGCGCAATCTTAAGCGGCGATGATATCAACGGTTATGAATCGATTTCAACCGCAGAAGAACTTTATGCAGCAGTTTACAAGGGAAGCGCAACCGCAATCAAGCGTTTGACCGATGCAAATCTTCTTCAGGCAATCAGACTTGTTGAAGTCAGTGCTTCGACGAAGGGCGCTCTTGCTTATAAGAACGGAGCTCTTGTAGCTTACGATTCAAGCAAAGCCGATGAATTTGACAAGGGAACCAAGTTCTATCTCTATGAGAAGGCATTTGTCGGAAGC
>JAQYCY010000132.1:0-2018 GCA_028724485.1 Bacillota bacterium
ATGTAAAAAAGTGCCAAAAATAGCGAAATACCACTCAAAAAGAGTGGTATTTGTTACTTATCTTGGTGGAGATAATGGGATTCGAACCCATGACCTCTTGACTGCCAGTCAAGCACTCTAGCCAACTGAGCTATACCCCCAAGCAATGGTATTATATCACAACTTTTTAAAAATGCAATGATTTAATGCAAAAATTGTTTTTCTTTGGGAATTAAACTTTTGTTCTGCTTATGCTATGTGTTTACAAAAATTCTACATGTTTCGAAATCAAAAAGCACAACGTTTTTATGCAAACAAAAAATTTGATTTAACGCAAGATTGTTCTTTGGGCAATTAACCTTGTGTTTTATGCGACGTGTTATTGATTTTTATTTGTTTCGCACCATCATAGCGCAATGCCTTTTGCGACTAAACTAAAAATGATTTAACGCAAAAATTGTTTTTCCTTGACAAACCTACGCTTTGCTTATACGCTGAATTTATATAATTCTTATCCGTTTTGACATAAAAAAACGGACGCCGCTTTTGACCGCTAACAAAATCGTCACCTGCGATATCAACAATTATCGTTGCTTATTGTTCGTTATCGTTGCCGAAATCGAGCTTTATAATGTGATGCCCGACATAGCGTTTCTCTTCGGGCGGAAGTTGCATATAATCGCCGTATAAAGTTTTTAAATATCCGTCAAAGTCTTTCGGGCAACTGAAAGTCGTATCTTCAAACGGTAATTCAACGGTTTCGTTAAAAATACTCTTAGGCGACACAAGATAAGGATATTTAAGTCCGTTGCTCGACGGGAAAATGCCGTCGAAATCGGCATCGCCTTTTTTAGCCATCTTTTCGTATGCGGCTACCAAACGTTTTTTGGTGGTAAACAAACAGAAGAACTTAATCACCGTAAACATCAGAACTTTATAAACAAACTTAACAAATGACGCATTTTCGGATTTAAACTTCAATGCGCGACATTTCATAGCAAGCATCGCAACTAGAAAATGGTGTTTAAGACGCAATTTTTTTTGCAATCTTTTGTTTGCAGTCCAAACGTCATAAGGAAAAATATCGACGTAAATACCTTGATGTGACTTCGCGTTTTCATAGGCATTTTCCACGAAACTTGTGCCGTTTTTTCTGATTTTCGCAAAAGGTATCGGATAATACTTGTCCGTTTCATAGGTTTGCAAAAAATACTTATCGCCCAACTCTTTTTGCGCGACATCTAAAAACTTTTCATAATCGGCTCTCGGCATGGACATATCCATATCGTCGTCCCAAGGGATGAATCCTTTATGGCGAACAGCGCCGAGCAAACTGCCGAAATCGATAATATACTTCAGCTGATATTTATCGCAAATTCGCTTAATCTCTTTTGCTATTTCGAGTTGCGTAAGTTGAACTCTTCTTAATTCTTCGTTTGTCATAAAATCCTTCAGGCAATCTTAACTTGCCCTTTGCGTTTAATATTATTCGCCGGCACTATTGTCTGCCGTGATTTGATTCGTTGATTTATTTCGTTCCCTCGATTCTGTCCAAAAACGACTTGACTATCGCATAGGACTTTTTGCCGTCGTGGACGTAATTCGAGTGGTTTGCGCCTTGTATGATTGCAATTTCGCTATCCTTTATATTGTTTGCTATATACGCCGTATCGCTAAGGTGCATAATGTCGAACTCGCCTGCAACGATAAATGCGGGAGTACGTATTTTTGCTAAGTCCGTCGGCGTAAAGTTCGGCTCGTTTAACATCATATCGTTTAAAATGCTATGCTTAAAAGCATTTTTGATTTTAACGCCGATTGTGAAATATGCTTTAAACTTGCTCGGATGACTGTTTGCGCCGAACGACACGAACGCTTTCATAAAATCGGGATATTCAATAGCCGTGTTTATTGCAACGATTCCGCCGTCAGAATGTCCGATGACGATAGGTTTTTCGATATTGAGTTTTTCGGCAAATTCTACAAGGTCGGCAGAGATAAGTTTGTATGAAATTTCAGATGCCGAATCGCTTTGTCCG
>JAQYCY010000133.1:0-5441 GCA_028724485.1 Bacillota bacterium
AAAGCTCGAAAAGATTGCTGCAAAAATCGAATTGCTTTCCGATGAATATAAAGCGCTTTCAAACGAAGCTCTTATAGCAAAAACGGCAGAGTTTAAAAAACGTGTCGCAGACGGCGAAAAACTCGATTCAATTTTGCCCGAAGCATACGCAACGGTGAGAGAGGCTGCCGAAAGAGTACTCGGAATGCGTCACTTCCACGTTCAGCTTTTGGGTGGAATAGCTCTTCATCAAGGACGTATCGCAGAAATGGCAACGGGCGAAGGTAAAACGCTTGTTGCGACTTTGCCTGCATACTTAAATGCACTTACAGGCAAGGGCGTTCATATCGTTACGGTTAACGATTATCTCGCAAAACGTGACGCTCATTGGATGGGCAAGCTCTACAAGTTTTTGGGACTTACCGTCGGAATTATCGTTCCGCAAATGAATCAGAACGATAAACGCGCCGCATACGATGCGGATATAACTTACTGCACGAACAACGAACTCGGCTTTGATTTCTTGCGTGACAATATGGTTGTCAGAAAACAGGATAAAGCGCAAAGAGGATTGAATTTTGCAATCATCGACGAAGTCGACTCTATCTTAATCGATGAAGCGAGAACTCCGCTTATCATTTCGGGCAGAGGTGAAAAGTCGAGCGAGCTTTATAAATCGGCAAACGCATTTGCGAGAGGCTTGCGAGAAGGCGAAGATTTCACAATCGACGAAAAGGAAAAAGCCGTTGTTTTAACGGAAGACGGAACTATAAAAGCCGAGAAATTCTTTAAAATAGAAAACCTTTCGGATATGGAAAACAACGAGATTTATCACCATATTTGTCAGGCTCTTAAAGCGCATTTTATTATGAAACGTGACCGCGACTATATCGTATCCGACGGCGAAGTGCTTATCGTCGACGAATTTACGGGACGAGTTATGGTCGGACGCCGTTACAGCGAAGGACTTCACCAAGCTATCGAAGCAAAGGAAGGCGTTGTCATAAGGAGCGAGAACAAAACGCTTGCTACAATCACGTTCCAAAACTTTTTTAGAATGTACGCTAAACTTTCGGGTATGACGGGTACTGCAAAAACCGAAGAAGACGAATTTAAAGGCATATACAATCTTGACGTTGTGACTATTCCGTCAAACAAACCGTCGCAGAGAATCGACGAACACGACCTTATATATACGACGGTTAAGGGCAAAATGAACGCCGTTATCGAAGATATAAAAAGATGCCACGAAAGCGGGCAGCCCGTTCTTGTCGGCACCGTGTCGGTCGAAAAATCCGAAGAACTTTCAAAATCTTTAAAAAGACTGGGAATTGCCCATTCCGTACTCAACGCTAAGCACCATAAACAAGAAGCTGAAATCATAGCTCAGGCAGGAAGATACAGAGCGGTTACGATTGCTACCAATATGGCAGGACGTGGTACTGACATAAAACTTGGCGGCAATCCCGAATATCAGGCAAAACAAAAACTCGAAAAGGACGGCTATGACGATTTAGTCATCGAAGCCGCAACTTCCGTTTTGCCGAGCAGCGACCCTGCCGTAGTCAAAGCAAAGGCGGATTACGAACGTCATCTCAAAGCGTTTGAAGAAATTTGCGACAAGGAAAAAGAAGAAGTCATCGCGGTGGGCGGACTTCGTATCATCGGTACGGAGCGTCACGAATCGAGAAGAATAGACAATCAGCTTCGCGGTCGTGCCGGTCGTCAAGGCGATAAAGGTTCTACGGTTTTCTACATTTCTATGGAAGACGACGTAGCGAGAATATTCGGCGGCGACAGAATGAAACAAATTGCCGAGATGTTCAGAATGGACGACGATATGGCTATTTCGAGCGGACTTGTGACAAGGCAAATCGAAAGGGCGCAACTTATGGTTGAGTCGCGAAATTACAGTATAAGAAAAACTGTTTTGAGTTATGACGACGTTATGAATGCGCAACGTGAAATTATTTACACCGAACGCGGAAAAGTGCTTGACGGGCTTGACGTTCACGACCAAATTCTCGATATGATAGACGATTTGGCAGAGCATATTATTTCGTCTTACGCCGATTATAAGCAGGACTATTCGACTTGGGATTATGCGGCGTTTAATGCGGCGCTCGAAAGACAAATGCTTCCCGAAGGCAGCAACGTCATAACGGAAAAACTTGCATCGCATTACGACGTGTACAAAATGAAGAAAGCGGTCCTCGATATAGCTCTTCCGCTTTATGACGAAAAAGTTAAAAAGGCATCGGAAGACGGCATCGATTTCGGCGAGATCGAAAGGATAATCCTTTTAAAGACCGTCGACGCGAAATGGATGGATCATATAGACCAAATGGACGCATTAAGACGAGGCATCGGACTTCGCGGCATCGGTCAGCGTGACCCTGTCATTTCCTATCGTGAAGAGGGTTGGGGAATGTTCGACGATATGATCGATCGTATTCACAACGAAACGGCGTCGATATTGCTTAAAATCACAGTCGAAAAGAACGACGGCGGAAAGGACAAAATGGCGGTCAAAACGGTAGCCGCAAAAGCCGCGCCTAAAAAGACGGTGGTCGGCAGAAACGACCCGTGTCCGTGCGGAAGCGGAAAGAAATATAAACAATGTTGCGGTAAAAACAATGATTGATACGTTATCGAGAAAAAACAGAATAAACGAGCTTATTAAAACCTTGAGCGTCGCATACGCTTCGATTGCGCCCGACAAAATCAAGGCAGAGATAAAAAGGCTTACCGAAATAGAACACGGCGACGGTTTCTGGAACGATGTCGACAATGCTCAGAAAGTTTCGAAAGAACTTAAAAGATTGGAAGCCAAAATCGACAAATTTGAAAAGCTCGACAAAAAGCTTCACGACGCTCTCGACACGGTTGAGATTTTGGAAATCGAACCCGACGAAAACGTTGTGGTAGAGCTTGACAAGGAAATCGACTCGCTTGCAAGTAACGTTGAAGAAATAAGACTTGCGACTTTGCTTAGCGGCAAATACGACGGACTCAACGCAATTCTTACTTTGCACGCAGGCGCAGGCGGAACGGAAGCGCAGGACTGGGTCAGTATGTTATACAGAATGTATACGCGCTATCTCGAATCCAAAGATTACAAAGTCACCGAACTCGACAAGCTCGACGGCGACGAAGCAGGCATAAAGAGCGTCACTTTCAAAGCGGAAGGCGACAATGCGTACGGATATCTCAAAGCGGAAAAGGGTGTGCATAGACTTGTAAGAATTTCGCCTTTTGACGCAAACAGCAGACGCCATACGTCTTTTGCTTCACTCGAAGTTATGCCTGAAATTATCGACGACAGCGACGTTGTTATTCGTCCCGAAGATTTAAAAGTCGATACTTATCGCAGTAGCGGCGCAGGCGGACAGCACGTCAACAAAACCGAGTCGGCAATAAGAATTACGCATATTCCTACGGGCATAATCGTGGCTTGCCAAAATGAAAGAAGCCAAATTCAAAACAGAGAAACCGCAATGAATATGCTTCGCGGCAAACTCGTCGAACTTCGTGAAAGAGAGCGCGAACAAGAAGCGGCTTCCATTTCGGGCGTTCTCAAAAAAATCGAATGGGGCAGTCAGATAAGAAGTTACGTTTTTTGTCCTTATACTATGGTCAAAGACCATCGCACGGGTTATGAAACGGGAAACGTGCAAGCAGTTATGGACGGTGATTTAGAACCGTTTATCAACGAATATTTAAAACAAGCAAACTCGAAAGAAAACTAAAAAATGGAACTCAAAGATAAAGAAAACGTCATTATATTGTCAATAGAATCGTCTTGCGACGAAACCGCGGCGGCTGTCATTAAGAACGGCCGCACTGTTTTGTCGAGCGTAATTTCGACGCAAATCGAAATTCACAGAAGATTCGGCGGAGTCGTTCCCGAAATCGCTTCGAGAAATCACGTTCTTGCAATAGAGAGCGTCGTTGACGAAGCAATTAAAAAATCGGGAGTTACAATTGACGATATCGACGCCATTGCCGTAACTTACGGCGCAGGGCTTTTGGGCGCGTTGCTCGTCGGCGTTTCTTATGCAAAAGGCTTGGCGTATGCCTTAGGCAAACCGCTTTATGCTGTCAGCCATATAATGGGGCATCTTGCCGCAAATTATCTCGATTCGCAGTTAGAGCCGCCGTATCTTTGTATGTTGTGCAGCGGCGGACATACGGCGATTTTGAAAGTTGACGACTACGACAAAACGAAGATGCTTGCAACGACGCGCGACGACGCGGCAGGCGAAGCGTTCGACAAGGTGGCAAGAGTTTTGGCTTTGCCTTATCCGGGCGGACCGGAAATCGAAAGGCTTGCAAAAAGCGGCAAACCGACGATAGAATTTCCGCATCCTAAATATAAGGGCAAGGAAGTGTATTTTTCATACAGCGGACTTAAAACGTCGGTTATAAATTACGTCCACAATGCAGAGCAAAGGGGCGAGAGTATAAACGCCGCAGACCTTGCTTGCAGTTTCCAAACGGCGGCGATAGGACAAATGGTTACGGCTATGGACATTTTGCAAAAACGCACGGGGATAAAAAAGGTGGCGATAGCCGGCGGCGTTTCGGCAAACGGCTATTTAAGAGATAGCTTTAAACGTTTGTTTGAACAATCGGCAGTCGAAGTTTATTATCCTAAATTGTCGTACTGCACGGACAATGCGGCAATGATCGGCGCGGCGTGCTATTTTATGATTAAAAAGGGAGCAAAGCCTGCGACTTTAAATCTCGACGCAAAAGCGAACGTAACTCTGGAAAATTGACACTTTTTATATTTGACACGCATTTTCCTCAAAACAAGACAAATAACGACTTTTTAGGATAAAATCCGATCGACGTTTCGGGCGGTCGGCGAATTTTATCTTTTAATAGATTATAATAAATTCATTGAATTTTTGCTACGTTACGCCTTTTAGCGACTAAAAATTTTGTTTTTCATTATTTCAAAATAGGGGTTAAATCGTTTGACAATAGACAATTAAATTGGTAAGATAATATGGCTTGTAGAAGGCAAGCGATTTTTTCAAGTACCAAAAAAGTATATGAGAAAAGAACAAGAAGTTATAACATTGCTAAACAATTCTTCAAAAGTTGTTGGAACAAAACAGGTTTTGAAGGGTATGGCTTCCGATGAATTACGGTGTGTGATTCTCTCGGAGGACGCCGACGACTTTATAAAGACGAAGGTAAAAACGCAGGCGCAAAAGTGCGGCGTGGAGGTTATTGTTGCACCCTCTATGTCGTGGCTCGGAAACGAGTGCAAAATTGCGGTCGGCGCGGCAACCGTAGGAATTATCAAGGAATAGGTAATAGATGCTTCCCCAAGGGGTTGCGGAAAGCATCCGAAAATTTACAGGAGGTTAATATGCCAACCATTAATCAGCTTGTCAGAAAGGGTAGAGAAAGACAGCTCAAAAAATCGATGACGCCTATCATGGACGAAT
>JAQYCY010000134.1:0-26951 GCA_028724485.1 Bacillota bacterium
ATTGCTTGCGCTTTCTTGTTTGGTAGCGGCGGTCGGAGTCGAACCAACGACCTGCCGGGTATGAACCGGCCGCTCTAACCAACTAAGCTACGCCGCCATTTATCAAAAGCATACGCTTTGATTTTAAAATTGCAGGTCACCCTGCTATAACACAAACTCATTTTCGCTATCGCTTGATAAGTTTGATTTTTTACTTATAGTGGGGGAAAGACATGCCCAGCGGCCTTCGGGTTATGCGCCCGATAAGCTGCCGACTTATCTGCCCTGCTAATTTCTTGGTAGCGGGGGAAGGACTTGTCTGGCGACCTTCGGGTTATGCGCCCGACTTGCTACCGACTTATCCGCCCTGCTAGTTATTTGGTAGCGGGGGAAGGACTTGAACCAACGACCTTCGGGTTATGAGCCCGACGAGCTACCAACTGCTCTACCCCGCGTCGACTAATGCTTTACAATAATACATAATAGTTAAATTATTGTCAAGCAAAATTGAACTTTATTTTTAAATCTTTTTTCCGTTTTTTGCAAATTTCTGTTTCTTTAACGATAGTCGTAAGCGACGTTTATTGCTTTCGCTTTCAACTTATAGGCGCTTTAAATCGCCGATTTAAATCATAATTCATAACAACACAGAACTTTGCCTTTACGGTCAACGCTTATCTATTTAAACACCGTTGTCGATTTGCTATCAAGCTCCCGTATCTGTCAGTAAAAACATTTTAACAAGCTTGTCCACTTCGGTCGTTTCTTTATCGGCGATACCTAACACTCTTAACGTGCGTTTTACTCCTGCCCAAGTAGCCTTTATCATAAGCGAATCACAACGTGACAAAGCAGCTTCTAAACCGTCAAGCATAACCACTATATCTTTTGTTAAATCGTCCGACAACGACGCAAGCGCAACCTTTTCACGAATTGCAGCAATAAATCCTGCCGTTTGCTTTGAAAGTCCGCTACTTACGAAATCGATTTCACGCTCGCGTGACGCAATAAACGCTCCGTCCGCCCTCTCAACGTCGTCGAGTATTCTTAAAAATGCGAACTTGAAAGGTTTTATCATCATCTCGCAAAATCCGTCAAATGATTTTCTGACGTCACTTGCCGAAAAGAAATTTGAAATGAAGTCGACAAAATCAAGCCTTGCAGTATCTATTTCAACAAATACGGCAAGAGTCAACGCAACTATTTGCTTGTCCGATTTCGGACATTTGTACGTCCAGCCGTTTTGCGTCCTACTTAACGCTTCGCTTGCGACGGCGTTAAAATCAAAACCGCTTCTCGCCTTATCGACCACCGCTCTCAACTCGTCGTAATATGCAATACATTTAAGTACGGCGCGAATTTTTTTTGCTTGCAAAACTACCATCGACGACGACATATCTTCGATAGTTGTAATAAAAGCCCTTCTCGCTTCGCTTTGCGCATTCAAGTTTTCTTCTGCCATACGCATATTATATATCATCACTAAGTATTTTTTCAAGCAAAAACGTTAATTGCCGTAAAATTAGAAATATGAAATTTTCTATTGAAACGCAGATAAAAATAAGATATAATAGGTGTATAAAGAGTAAGGAGGAAAATATTATGGCTAAGGATTTTAACTCTGACGAACTTTACGATATCTTGTCAAAACCGTCGGAAAGCGAACAACTGGACGCATTTATCACTTTCTTCGAGAAGTACAAGGACATTATATTCCTTGACGGGAACATTCAGGAAGTATACGATTTCGTCTACAACAAATGCGCAAGAAACGAAAGCATAAAAGTGTTCTTCGATGTGCAAAGCGAGGCGGCAATAAACGGCTGACAAAAAGCGACGCGGTTGCGTCGCTTTATTTTTGATTTACTTTCGCTCTTTTTCTTATTTATGCCGTTTTTTGATTTGCTTTCGGTATTTCCCCTATTTTGCCCATTTATTAGTCCAACCGCTTTGCCATCAATCGCTTTGCGGTTTTGCTTTCTACATTTCTTTATAGTTTAATTTGATGTATTCTGCCGACAATCTAAATATGTACAGCTATCATAACCGCATAAAACAGCGAATAAGAAACGGGGAACTTGTCGGCATTGACAAAGGTTACGGCGAGTATTTATTCATTCTTATCTTTAACACCTATCCTTACACTCGCCCGATAAGAGAAAAGGCGGCATATAAATACGAATATTTGTTTCCTATGTTCGATTTTAAGCCAACTTGCTTAAAAGACGATTAAAACAATAATACGAAAGGCATTATGCCAACAAAGCCCAAAAGCATACAAATCGACGGAATTTTACCGTCAGTCATAAGAGTTGCTTCCGGTAAGACTTCGCCGAAAGTGACGTAAAGCATTGCGCCGCCTGCGAGCGCCATACAAACACCCGACGCCATTTCGCTTATACCGCCGAGCAATAAACCGATGACCGAACCTATGACGGTCGCAAAACCTGCAAGTGACGTCAACAAAATAGTCTTCCACCCGTTCACACCGCCGGCTGCAAGCGGAGCGGAAATCGCCATTCCCTCGGGAATATTGTGTACGGCAATAACGATTGCAATCATTATACCGATTTTAACGTTAGCCTCACCCGTTGCCCCGATTGCCATACCTTCCGGAAAATTGTGGAGCGCAATCGCTATAAGCATTACTATGCCGGCTTTGAGCAAACTGCCGCCTTTCTTCCTTTCGGCGTTGAGCGAACACTCGCCCGCTTCAGGGCTTATCGCTTCCTTGCCCGTTTCGCCCTCTTCGGTTTTTGCCTGAAAAACTTTTTCTATTACGTTGTCCTGCTTTGCCGTTGCGAGAATTGCCGTTTGGTGATTCATTTCGGAAAGTTCGCGGTGAACTTCCTTTTTATTCTCAAGCATATCGATAAATTTGTTTAAGCCGAAAATCGCAATACCGCCCGCAACCACTGCCGCAAACGTAATTAAAATTCCCGTCCATTTTTGATAATTCACGATTGTGGTCGACACCGCTTCGGGTACCATTTCAAGAGCAACGACACCAAGCATAACACCGCCTGCAAAGCCTAAAACGCCACCCATAAGTTTGCGTCCTTTCGATTTTACGAAAACGCCTATCACTCCGCCGAGCGTAGTGCCGACAACGCCCGCTACAAGGCTTAATATAACTATCAATATTCTACCGTTCATAAACTATCCTTTTGCGGTTTATTTTTCGCCATATAGGAAATAATTACACAATCTATAATTCTTTAAAAGCATAATAAACGGCGAACTTTTTATGCGTCATAAGTTTACGATTGTCATAGTATATCGTTATTCATCGCCCTACGCCCAATGAGGCAATAGAGCCGTTTGGCTATAATATTGCTTGTAAATTAACCGCGGTTAATAAATAATATAAACTTCCGTCGGTATTTAGTCAATCAATCAAATTGACAAAATCGGTATATTATGATATCTTTTTTGGTATGGAAACTAAAAACCCTAATTACTCAATAACAAGCGACAGCACAGCCGACATCCCCCCTATGCTTATAGACGGTGATTTCGACCGCGCCGAAATGAGTTACGTTTTAGACGGCGTTTTATACGACGGCAAGACTAACGCATTTTTGTCAAACGATAAATTTTACGAACTTATGAAGGAAGGAAAAACTGCCCAAACTTCTATGCTCTCCGTAAGCGACTTGACGGAACTGTTTGAAAGGCATCTTAAAGATGGCAAAGACGTGCTTCATATAAGTTTCTCGTCAGGCTTGAGCGGCACTTATGAAAGTTGCCTTACCGCAAAATCCGAGCTTTTAGCCAAGTATCCCGAAAGACAAATCGCGGTCATCGACTCAAAAGCAGCGACAGGCGGTGAAGGGCTTCTTGTTTACTATGCTATGCAAAACCGTAAAAACGGTATGACGATTTCAGAAAACGAAAAAGCTATTTCGTCAATAGTAGACAACGTCGTACATCTTTTTACCGTAAACGACATGATGCACCTTTATCGTGGCGGTCGCATCACGAAGGCAAAGGCAATAGCAGGACTCTTAGCGCATATAAAACCTATTTTGATTGTAGACGAAGAGGGAAAACTCGAAACGATAGGCAAAGCGTCGGGAACGGCTCTTGCTCTTAAAGCCTTATCCGACAATTTAACCGCAAGAACAAAAGGATTTGACAACGACGTTATTTTTATCACCCATACGGGCGTACCCGAAATTGCGGAAAAACTTAAACAAAAAGTCAGCCATCTAGCAAAAGCCGTTTACGTCACGGAGTGTTCGCCGATTATCGGCGCACATCTCGGCTTTGGAAGCGTAACGGTGTTCGCTCTCGGCAGTTCGAAAAAAGCCAAATAAACTTTTTTGACATCAAATCAAAGGCTTTGTCACTTATCGACAATTTAACACGGCAAACGGAAGATATATTTTCCGCCGCCGTGTTATTTTTTTCGTATGAAATCAAGAGCTTTATCTCATAAATCGCCACTTGGTGTAAAATCTAATCGCAGACATTTAAAATTCAATCCGTCCGAAATAATAAAATATGCCGCTTTCTTTTTGGCATTCGTTTTCTTTTCAAGAGCAACGCTATTTGAGTTTTCGCCGTTTGCCTTAGGGCTTTTCGTCGGACTTGTATATTCAAGACAAAACGTGCTAATTTTGACTCCGCTATACGTTTTGGCGTCGCTCACAATGAACCTTAGCCTATACACGCTTTTATATTCCGTAACGCCTGCGCTAATTCTAATCGGATGCTATTACGCCTGCTATAAGTTGTCAAAGCGCGTGACGTTGCTCATTCTTGCTTTGTGTACGCTTGTAGGACAAATTCCGTATCTTGTAATAAGTTGCGTTTTGCACTCGGCGTATTTTGAAGCCGTGTTTACGGTGGTTTTAGGCATAATGTTTTCGTTTGTTTCCGAAATAGCCTGTTATGCTCTCGTTTTAAGGGGGCTTAACTATCATTTGGCAATAGACGAAAGAATTTGCCTTGCCCTGCTCCTTGCCGCGCTCAGTCTGGGAATTTACAAACTCCCTATTTACGGATTCAATCTGTTTTATCTTTTCGCCGCCGCAGTAAGTATGTTTTTCGTTATGAATTTTTCAAAAGACGTTGCGCTTATAGTCGGCATAACTATGGGCGCGGGCGCATATCTTGCCGGCGGAGAACTTGCCATCGCTTCTCTCGTAGCTTTGTGGACTGCTCTCGCTCTCCCTTTTAAGGACCTATCGAAATTTGCTTCGGCAAGTGCGATTATGATTGTAAACACCTTAATCGAACTATATATCGACAAAGTAAATTTCGACTATCTCGAAGTCGTTGCCGTGCTTGTAGGACTTGTCGTTTATCTTGCAATTCCGAAAAAATTCATAAGCGCATTCGCCGCAAAAATGGGCGGACTGTCACACAAGGTTGCGTCGAGAAACGTCGTAAACAATTCCCGTAAGGAACTTAGCGACAAGCTGTCGTCTGTTTCCAACGTGTTTTTGGGAATGAAAGACATTCTGACTAAAACAAGCAACGGGTATAACAATCTCAATCCGTGGGCGCTTGCCGACACCGTAGCAAGCGTGTCTTGCTCGAAATGCCCGAATCTTAACGCTTGCAATGCAAAAGTAGGCGCTCCGTCAAAGGAGATTTTGCCGCTCATAGAAGCAGGAATGTCAAAAGGCAAAATCACTATTTTGGACGTTCCTAACCATATAAGCAAAAACTGCATCAAGCAAAAGGAACTTACAAAGAACGCCGTTTCCGTCTGCGAAAGCGCAAAAACAAAACTACAAAATATGGGAGCTGTCAGAGAATCGAAAATGATGCTCGCAAATCAATTCGGCGCGGTGGGCGCAATGCTTTCCGAACTGTGTCGCGACGTAAGACGAAAAGTTTCGTTCGACACCGAAAGAGAAAACCGAATAATCTCAGAACTTGCGCGGCACAACGTGATTGCGGAAGAAGCGGTCGTTTACGGCGAAAATCAAAATCTCAGCGTAACTTTGGTGGTAAGAGAAGAAGACTACAACAAAGTGATTCTCGAAAAAATCGTATCGAAAGTTTTGAAAATAAAAATGGAAAGACAGCAAACGGAAATGACTCACGGCGAATGGCGAACGTTAAATCTTTGTTCATCGCCATATTATACGCTTGCGTTCGGTTCTAAACAAGCCGCTAAATCGACAGGCGAGAAAAACGGCGACTGCTTGTCTTGCATAAAACTAAGTTGCGGAAAAATTATCGTTGCGCTGTCCGACGGAATGGGACAAGGCTTTGCCGCGCACGCCGCAAGCGACGACACGATTACCCTTGTGGAAAACTTTTATAAGGCAGGGCTTAAAAGCGACCTTATACTCCCACTTGTCAATCGACTTTTATCGCTTAAAGATACCGACGATTATTCGACTCTCGACATAGGCGTCGTCGACTTGACAAGCGGAATTTTCGACGTCATAAAGCTCGGCAGTTGCCCGACCTTTATTGTCAGCGGCGATACCGTTTCCAAAATCGATTCCGCCGCTCTGCCTATCGGAATTCTCGACAAAATCAATCCGACGACAAAAACGCTGAAACTTGGTCCGTCCGACCTTGTCGTTATGGTGACGGACGGTGTTCTCGACGCAATAACCGAAGAAAAACTCGTCGGCGCTCTGTACAGCGAAAAATCTTTCAATCCGCAATCTCTTTGCGACAAACTCGTCGATTGGGCAAAGAGCCAAAATGCAAACGACGATTTGACGGCTATCGCATTCAGACTTACAAAAAGCGCATAGCACCGTTTCGTGTCCTTGCGTAGCAAAAGAATTTAAAAACACTTAGATTAAGCCTGCGTTTTTGCTTGCGATACTTGCTCTTATGGTGAGTTTAAAAAATACTTAGATTAAGCCTGCGTTTTTTACGCTTTAATTAAACGAATGATTATTATAAAACTTTTATGCTTAGGTTGCGTTTGTTTTCTCGCGCATTTATTTTCACACCTGCGTTTTTTTCACACACGCGTTTACACACACGCATTTTTTACGCCTGCATTTCTTTTCACACTTTAATAATGTAAACAAAGGACTATATCATAGCTCTTAAGTATAGGCAACGTTCCCTTTATTCTCTGCTGCTTTCCTTATTCTTACTCCCGTTTTTTTAAGACGGGTAGTTTTTTACCCTGTTTCCGTTTTGATTTTGCTGTTTTATGTTATATAATAACGATATGGAATTAAAGCTCCCCGAAATCGTAAAAGGAAAAAAGATTGCCCTTGCCGTCAGCGGCGGCACGGATAGTATGGCTCTTTTGTGGCTGTTCAAAACTTGCTACGACGGAGAGTTTTACGTTGTCAACGTCGAACACGGAATAAGAGGCGAAGCCAGCCTAAGCGATAGTAAATTCGTCGAGGAGTTTTGCTTTAAACACAATATCGCATTTAAAGGTTTTAGCGTCGACGCGCCTAAATATGCTAACGAAAAGCGCATATCGCTCGAACTTGCCGCGCGTGAACTTAGACACGCAATTTTTAAAAACGAAGTGGAAAACGGCTTTTGCGATTTCGTTGCAACCGCCCATCACGCAAACGATCAGGCAGAAACCGTTCTGCTCAGAATCTGCCGCGGCACGGGAATAAACGGTCTTAAAGGAATTTTGCCTTTAAAAGGATATTTAATCAGACCACTTTTAAGTTACACAAAAGCCGAGCTTAGCGAGTTTTTAAAGGAGAACGGCATTCCGCATCAAAACGACGAAACAAACGAATTCGACAACGTGACGAGAAATTATTTTCGTCTTAACGTCATTCCGAAAATCGAAAAGAAATTTCCGTCGTTTTCAAACAGCGTAGCAAGACTTGTTCGCTCGGCAACCGAAACGGAAGATTTTTGCCGCTCCTTAATCGACGAACCGACAAGCGTAAAGGGCGGATTTAAAATCTTTGCGCCGTTCAAACACCCTTATCTTTTTAAAAAAGAAATAGCGACGTGCTTTTCAAAACTCGGAGTCGAACAAGACGTAGAAGAAAGGCATTTTGACCTTATTCTTTCGCTTGCCTTAGAAGAAGCGGGCAAAAGACTCAATATGCCGTTTGGCGTTTCGGTCTATAAAGAATCGGACGGCTTGACCTTCCAAAAAAAAGCCATAGTCGATAGCGTATCCATTCCTTTTGAAAAAGTATTATCGGACGGATATAAGGGCGTTACTTTTTCGATTGAGCCTTTTGACGGTTCAAGGCGAATTGTTGCCGACGGACTTGTTTGCGATTTCGACAAAATTCCGAAAACGGCGGTTTTAAGGCATAGACAAGACGGCGATAAGTTCACAAAGTTTAACGGCGGCACAAAAAACCTCGGCGACTTTTTGACGGATAAAAAAATTCCGCTTAGACTTCGTGAAAATTTGCTTGTAATTGCCGATGAAAATGATATACTTTTAATAATCGGAGTGGAGATTTCCGATAAAATAAAAATTGACGAAAACACTAAATACGTTTTAGAGGTAAAAGGAGAAAACAATGTACGGTAAGGAAATCGAAAAGGTTTTAATCACGGGCGAGCAAATCGAAGCAAGGGCAAAAGAAATGGCCGAACAAATTTCAAAAGACTACAACGGCGAACCGATTTTAGTCGTCGGCATTTTACGCGGAGCTTCGATTTTCTTGGCAGAACTTTTCAAAAATTTAAAGGGATACAACGTCGAACTCGACTTTATGTCGCTTTCGAGCTACGGCGCAGGCACAAGTACTTCGGGCGAAGTTAAAATGATAAAAGACCTTACCGAACCTATCGACGGTAAAAACGTTCTTATCGTCGAAGACATTATCGACACGGGAATCACCCTTACCTATCTTATAAAAGTTTTAGAAGCAAGAAACCCTAAATCAATCAAACTTTGCTCGCTTCTCGACAAACCTTCAAGAAGAAGAGTAGAACTTAAAGGCGACTACGTCGGCTTTGAAATTCCGGATTGCTTCGTCGTCGGCTACGGACTCGACTACGACGAAAAATTCCGCAATCTCCCTGACGTTTGCATTTTAGCAAAAGAGGTGTATGAAAACTAAAATTCCGATTTCGGAAGACCTTAATAATCTCGCAAAACTTTTTCCGCCGTCGTCGCCGCTTTACGCTGTGGGCGGCTACGTCCGTTGCGGAATTTTGGGATTTAAAGCAAGCGATATCGACGTTACAGGGTCGCTTGCTCCCGACGAGATAAAAAAACTGCTATCAGGCAGCGACTTTAAAGTGCTCGACTCTAACCTTAGGGTCGGCACTTTGATAATAAAGGGTAAAAAGTCAACTTATGAATACACCACTTTCAGAATCGACAGCTATCCGACAGGCGGAGTTCATTCGCCGACAAAAGTAATCTTTACAAAAGACATAGCCGCCGACGCGCTCCGTCGCGATTTTAAAATAAACGCAATTTATTACAATATATTGTCAGACGAACTTGTAGATCCTACGGGCGGACTTAGTGACCTTCAAAACAAAATTATGTCAACCGTCACCTCGCCGAAAAAAGTTTTCGGTGAAGACGGACTGCGAATTTTGCGTCTTGTCCGCTTTGCGGCGGAACTTAATTTTTCGATTGAAAAAGAAACGCTTTCGGTAGCAAAAAGTTTAGTCGGACAAATTCTCGACTTATCAAAAGAACGCATTGCCGCGGAACTAAAAAAGATTTTACTTGCCGACACACGTTATCCTGCCTTAAACAATAAGGACGGTCATTTTGTCGGAGTAAAATTGCTTGATGAAATAGGCGCACTCGGTCTTATTTTTCCGCCGCTTATGGACGGAAAAGGACTTAAGCAAAATCCGAAATATCACGACTACGACGTGTTTGAGCATTCTCTTATGGCGGTCAAGTTCAGCACTCCCGACGTAAGACTTGCCGCACTTTTACACGACATAGCTAAGCCCTACTGCCAAAAGAAGTTCGGCAATATGTACGACCACCCTAAAATCGGAAGCGAAATGGCAAGAGAACTTCTCGGCAGAAAGGGACTTAAACTTTCAAACGACGAAGTAGATTTTAATTGCCGACTTATTGCAAACCACATGTACAATCTCGGCAATTTGACAAAAGACAACAAACTTAAAGTTTTTATCGCAAAAAACAATGATATCATTCATTCGCTGACAAACCTTATGAGAGCGGACGCCATGGCGGCGAAAGGTTTTTACAGCGACGGCGCAGACAGAATCGACGCGCTTTACGTTCAAATGAAAAACGACGGAGTGCCAATGAAAATATCCGACCTTAAAGTGGGCGGAAAGGAACTTCTCGAACTTGACGTTCCGCCAAAACTAAGAACGCCTGTTTTGTCGAAAACGCTTGAAACAGCGATAAAAGAAAACTTGCTTGGCTACATGGGACAATATGCCGCTCTCAAAAGAATTTGTAAGGAGATGGGAAAATGACTGCTATTTACGTTTTAATTGCACTCACGGTTATTTCGATAATTTTAACGGCTGTTACGCTGGTTTTAACGCTGCTCAAAAAAAATCTTCAAGGTGGCGGCGACCTTAAATCGGCTCTTGACGAAAACGCAAAAGAGAATAAGGACACTTTGCGAGAAATTAAAACCGATATAATCGACACGCTCAAAATGAACAACGAAATGACGGTAAGCGCAACAACCCTTATGTCGCAAAACGTCGAAAAGGAAGTAAAATCACTTGGCGACAAAGTTGCGACTCTTGTCGATTTTCAACAAAAAAGCACTTCTTCGCTCGAAAACAGAATGCTTGAATTTATGTCAAACGTGAACGCAAAACTCGAAGCAATGCGTGGCGACAACGAAAAGCAATTAAACAAAATGCGTGAAACGGTTGACGAAAAACTCAGCTCTACCCTTGAAGAACGCTTTAACAATTCGTTTAAGCGTGTTAGCGAGGTTCTTGGCGAAATTACGCAAGGCTTTGCCGAAATGCAAAATCTGAAAACGGGCGTAAACGACCTTAAAAAGATTTTCTCAAACGTCAAGCAACGCGGCACTTGGGGCGAAATTGCGCTTGATAATCTTTTGAGCCAGATACTGACAAAAGAGCAATATTCCAAAAACGTCAACATCACAAAGTCCGGCGACGAACGAGTTGACTTTGTCATCAATCTGCCGGGCAAAGACGATGACACGGTTTACCTGCCTATCGACAGCAAGTTCCCTATTGAAGACTACTTAAAACTTGTAGAGGCGTCCGAAAACGGAAACGTTGCCGAAATCGATGACGCCGCAAAAAAATTGGAACGTCGCATAAAGGAAGAAGCTGCGTCGATAAAGCAAAAATACATCCATCCGCCAAAGACAACCGACTTTGCTATTTTGTACCTTACAATCGAAGGACTTTACGCCGAAGTCGTAAAACGTCCGGGGCTTATCGAAAATTTGCAATCGCAATATAGAGTTGTCGTTTGCGGACCGACTACCCTTGCCGCACTTTTAAACAGCTTGCAAATGGGATTCAGAACGGTTGCCATCGAGAAACGCAGTACCGAAATATGGAAACTGCTTGAACAGTTCAGAAAAGACTTCGCAAAATTTAACGAGCTTTTAAATCAAACCAAAAAGAAACTCGAAGGCGTTCAATCGACTATCGACGACGCAGGCAAACGCACGGAGCTTATTCAAAAACGTTTGTCGAACGTTGGAGCATTGCCTGACGAACAAACCGACCTTATTGAAAATACCGCGTCAATTATAGGCGCGGACGACGAGGATTGATATGAGAATATTTGCCGATATGCACAATCATACGACTTTCAGCGACGGCAAGCTCTCTCCTGCCGAAAGAGCGGTTATGTTGAAAGATAAAGGCGCAAAAGCCTTTGCCATAACCGACCACGACACGGTGGGTGGCATCGAAGAAGGTATCGAAATTGCCAAAAAACTGAATATGGCGTTTAGCCCTGCTATCGAAATTTCCACTTATACATTCAGAGAAATTCACGTTTTGGGTTACAACATAAAGTATAACGACCCCGACTTTCTCGAAACGTTAGACCTTATCAAATCTTTCAGAACGGACAGGAACGTAAAACTTTATAACAGGCTTGTTGAACTTGGGATCAAACTCGACTTAGACCCGACCGAACAAGGAATCGGACGAGTACATTTTGCAAACGCTATGGTAAAAGCCGGTTATTCGGTTGACGTAAACGACGCGTTCGACACCTATCTCGGAAACGGCAAAAAAGCATACGTGACGGCAAAGCGTCTTACTCCGCTAACCGCCGTTTCGTGCATAGTGAAAGCAGGCGGCGTTCCGGTTTTAGCGCACCCGAAAGCATATCTCATCGACAAGAAACTCGACTTGCTTATCGAAGGCTTAAAGACTTACGGACTTAAAGGGCTCGAAGTTTGCTACCCTTCACACAACGAAACGGATGAAAAAACCTTGTCGGCGGTCGCTAAAAAATTCGGACTGATTCCGACGGCAGGAAGCGACTTCCACAATCCGTCGACGTCAGATCCGCACAACAAACACGGCTTTACTCCGCTTATGGAAGAGAGCGATTTGAATAAACTTCTTCCTAAAAAAATATAATCATTCCCAATCGTCAATTTACGCCGCATAGTTTCTATGCGGTTTTTATTTTAACAAATTTTATTTTCTTTATATTTTAACAAGTTTTATTTTCTTTTTGTTTTAACAAATTTTATTTTTATTATTTAATTCTTCAACAGTTTTACACTATGGCAATCTTAATTGTCAAATCAAACTTAAACGCTACCTGCATCGACCTTAAATGCCATATCGGACTTAACCACTAACTATGGTAATCTTAATTGTCAAATCGAACTTAAACGCTACCTACATCGACCTTAAATGCCATATCGGACTTAACCACTAACTATGGTATTAAACACTATTATAAACTTAAATGCTACAAAAACCTGAATACTAAATCAAACTTAACAGATAAATAAAGCCTAAACCCATATAAGATATAAACGCCATTAGGCAAAAAATTTATGTTTTTTATTTCCAATCGTTTTAAGATTATTATCCGATTTTTTTCGCAAACTAAACTTATGAAAACGACGACTAATAGCTGCTATAAAAATTCAAACAAAAACTTGATATGGTGTTTTCTGCCCTGCGTTTTTTGCATCGCATTTTTGATTTTTTTATTTAGCTTCGCCCATGCAGCGCAAACCGCCGTTTTGCCGATATGCTACGCTAAGAATTCAGACTTATGTTTAACGATATCGTTTGACAATGATAAAGTCACAATCGGCAACAAAACTTATACCGCTACTCCTACGATAAATTCCGAAAAAATGAAATCTAAAAAAGGCTATACTTATTCGATTCAATTTGAAACACTGCTAAACTTTTGCTCGGCAAACGATGCGGCAAACTTCGTTTTAAACAACGCGGAGCAAATTTACAATGACGTTAAATCGGAAAATTGCGTCGATTTTTGCGAGTCGAAATTTACGACAAAACTCGGAAAAACGTATTATGAAGTCGGAAAAGACGGAATAACTCTTAACGCCGTCGATTTTTACAAAGCGCTTTTTTCTGCCGTGGACGGCAAAATAAATTCTTCTGTTTATCTTGTCGAAAGAAAAGCAGAAAGCCTTGACAGCCTAAAATCTCGAACGGTTTTGCGCGGCGACTTCAAGACTTCGTTTTATTCGTCGGGCGAAGGGCGTTCAAACAATATCGCGCTTGCCGCAAGCAAAATTGACGGCTATATGCTTTTGCCGAACGAAGTTTTCTCATTCAACGAAACGGTTGGAAAACGAACGGAAGAAAACGGATTTAAAGAAGCTAAAATTATTGTCGACGGCGAGTTTACAAGCGGCATCGGTGGAGGCGTTTGCCAAGTTTCGACAACCCTTTACAACGCCGCGCTTTTGGCAGGACTTCAAATTGTCGAAGCAAATCAACATTCTCTGCCCGTATCGTACGTTGGGCCGTCGCTTGACGCTATGGTGTCGAATTACAGCGATTTGAAAATAAAAAACGTAACTGACAAACCGATTTATATTCACGGCTATGTCGAAAACAAATCCGTGCGTTTTCAGATTTACGGAATAAGCGGAAACGATATAAAAATCGACAGCATAGTGACAAAGACTCTTCCGTTCGACAAAAAATACGTCTATGACGAAACGCTGGGCGAGGGCGACGTAATAAGGCAAGGAAAAGACGGATTTGAATCCGACGCTTATCTTTCGTACGTCGAAAACGGAATGACGATAAAACGCAAAATTCGACATAACGTTTACAAACCGCAGGCAGAGCTTATCGCTACAACCGATAAGTCAAAAGTTTCTTACGGCAAATAAAGTTTACTTTCATATCGATATTTATCGTTTTTAAAAAACTTTTGTCATATTCTTTCTTATTTCCGTTCCATATTCAGTATAGAGTTTATAAAAATTTTTCACTTAAAAATGCAAATATTCTGCCGCCCTAAAAGGAATTGATATTGACTATGCGCTTTTAAAAAGGTATAATATTTCTATATAAATTTTTTGGAGGCATTATGTCTTACTTAGATACTTACAACAAATTTTTGGCAAGCGACGAGCTGACCGCCGATGAGAAAGCAAGGCTTAAAGAACTGACCGACGACGAAAAGAAAGAAGCGTTTGCAATTCCGCTCGCATTCGGAACGGCAGGTATGCGCGGAGTTTTGGACGTCGGCACAAACCGTATGAACCGTTTCACCGTTCGCAGAGCAACGGAAGGACTTGCAAAGTTCATCGAAACGCTCGGTGACGGTGCAAAGAAAAACGGCGTTGTCATTTCTTATGACACAAGACGTTGTTCAAGTGAATTTGCGATTTTATCGGCAAAAGTTCTTTCGGCGCACGGAATTAACGTTTATCTCTTTGAAGACGTAAGACCTGTACCCGTTTGTTCGTTCGCTATTCGTCATTACGGAGCGGCGGCAGGTATTATGATTACCGCATCGCACAACCCTAAAATTTACAACGGATACAAAGTTTACGGACCTGACGGCGCGCAAATGTCACCGGAAGATACCGAAATCGTCGTAGGCTTTATCGACAAACTCGATTATTTCGGCATCAAAGAAGACGACGTAAACATTTCAAAAGAATCGATTAAGGACAAAGACAATTTTAAAGCAAACGACTATATCACGGTTGTCGGCAAGAGCCTTGACGACGCTTATTTCGGCGAAATTCAAAAACTCTGCCTTTCTCCTGAAGCAGTCGCAAAAGTCGGCAAAGACATCAAAATCGTTTACACCCCTATTCACGGTAGCGGTTATATGCCTGTGACGACTATTTTGAAAATTATGAATATCCCTGTCACGGTCGTACCTGAACAAGCGTTGCCTGATACCGAATTTTCAACGGTAAGAGTCCCGAATCCGGAAGAGCCGGACGCTCTTAAAATGGCTACCGAACTTGCAGACAAAATCGGAAGCGACCTTGTTATCGGCACGGACCCCGACTGCGACAGAATGGGTGTTGCCGTCCGAAACAACGAAGGCAAATTCGTTTTGCTCAACGGAAACCAAATCGGCTCGCTCCTTTGCGACTACATACTCTCAAAGCATAAGCAAAACGGCACACTGCCGTCTAACGCGGCTATCGTTAAAACAATCGTCACCACCGAACTTGCAAGAGCTATCGCATCGAGCTACGGCGCAGTCACTTTCGACGTTTTGACGGGCTTTAAGTTTATCGGCGAAAAAATCAAAGAGTGGGAAAAGAGCAAACAATATACGTTTATGTTCGGCTATGAAGAAAGCTACGGCTATTTAAGCGGCACTCACGCAAGAGATAAGGACGCGGTTGTAGCAAGTATGCTCTTTGCCGAAATGGCTTGCTATTATCAATCGATAGGTTCGTCGGTTTATAAGCGTCTTATCGAAATTTTTGAAAAATTCGGTTACTACGTCGAGAAGTCGGTTTCGATTTTTTATAGCGGTCTTGACGGAATGGACAAAATGAAAAAGATTATGGATTTCGCAAGAGAAGGCAAACTCGACGCAATCGCAAACGCAAAAGTCCTTGCCAAAAACGATTTGGTCGCAAGAATTAAAACTTATGCGGATGGAAAAGCGGAAGCAATCGACCTTCCTAAGACAAACGCAATTAAGTGGAACCTTGAAAACGGAGATTGGGTTTGCGTTCGCCCGTCGGGAACAGAGCCGAAACTCAAAATCTACGTCGCAACCAAAGCCGATTCAAAAGACAAAGCTACCTTAGTCGCAGAAGGCTACGTCGATTTTATGAAAAACTATTTGGCTTAAATAACGATTGCAAATCGTTTTGAGTTGCCGATTGTCGCCCGTCAGGCTTTAAATCATAGCCACCGATAATTCGGTTATATCGAATTGTCGGCTATATCGAACGTATCGACTTTCTTTATAAATCGATTATGCTCATCTAATTTATCTCAGTTTATTGATTATCGATTTTTACGATAGGCGATATAAGCAAAACAAATAACACAAACAAAAAACGAGCTTAAAGCTCGTTTTTTTGTTGATAAATCTATTAACTATTTATTTATACTCGATTGAAATCGGATTTTATTGAGTGTCGTTTTAAAATGTCGCCATACTAGTTTTGGCAAAAAATTATACGCTTTAAAAAACTTCATCTTTAAGATTTTAACCGCAATACATAAAGCCTGCAAACGTGACGTCATTCCAAATATCTTTTACTAGCTTTCCGTCAACGTTTGCCTTGCTTTCAAATTCTTGCCGAGACGGGTATTCTTGTTGCATATCTTCAGAGCACAGCACGATAGTTTTGTTGCCCTTTAAAAACACTTCGTAAGATACGCCCTTATATGTAAAAAGCATTTCACTGTAAAAGTACAACCCGTTTATAAACTCGTTGAAAGTCGCTTTGAACGGCAATCCATTTTTGTACTCTTCCCTTGCGGTTGTAGGCGTAACAAGCATAGGATAACTTATCCCTAACGACTTTTCCAAGTCCTCTTCGTCCTTACTGAATTTCCAGCCGCAATGTTTGCACTCACCGTTTCCGAATTGATCTTGCTTTGCTTCATTGCCGCATATAGAACATCGCACCGTTTGGTCCTTAACGTATGGGTCGTCATAGTCGAAATATTTAAAATCTTCCTTACTTAGCCCGGAAACGTTTCTGTTTCGCTTTTCCCATTTAAACCGAATTAAATCTTTATAGTTTAACTCCTTCGTCCATTCATAAGCGGTCGGCAAAAACTCTTTGATATTGCCCGTCATCAAACCGAACGGTTCATCGTAACAAAGAACCATACTCGGCTTTATTCTTTTCATCATTTCGTTGTAGCCAAGCATAAATTCTTCTTCGCAGTTCTCTCTAAAATAGGTGCTAACCGCAACTATCGCTCCTTCTTCTATTCCGTCAAAGCAAAAGTCAAACGATCTTTCGTCACCCCACGATACAGTCGGAATCACTCTTAAACCTTTGCTCTGCCAGAACGCTCCGCACCAACGATTTTTAAACACGCTTTCGATTTGAAGAGATAACGGCATATTTGTGAATACGCTGAAATCGGGGCTAAGCACACAATAGTATTGACTCAACTTATCCAGACATTCACTCGCATTTTGATAAACGTCTTCAAACTTCCAGTCATAAGTAAAAAAATGAATCGTCTTATCTTTGTTTTTCCTGTCGTCTTTTTTGGCGTCAACGTAGCTTAAAAATTTAATTTTATCCACGTCTACACTTTGCCTTTTGATAAGCGGCATATCGTATTTTCCGATGCTATTGCCATAATACAAAAACTCGTTCCTTACAAGCCGTTGCTTCTTGTTTTGCTTATCTTTTTCATATTCGCTTAATTGTTTAGTCATAATATCTCCGTTAATTAAACTTATCATAATCATGTGGCTTAGCGTTGCTAAGCCAAGATTGCAACTAAAGTTGCAATCAAAAAAAACGAGCGATACTCGCTTGCCATGGGAGAGGCAGATTGCAAGCGAAGGCAGACGCCGCTTGCGAACGTATGCCGAGCGACGCAGGACGAGACCTTGTGGCTTAGCAACGCTAAGCCAAGATTGCAACAATCGTTGCAATCAAAAAAACGAGCGATACTCGCTAATCATGGGAGAGGCAGATTGCCAGCGAAGGCAGACGCCGCTTGCGAACGTATGCTGAGCGACACAGGGCGAGACCATGTGGCTTAGCTTTGCTAAGCCAAGATTGCAACTAAAGTTGCAATCAAAAAAACGAGCGATACTCGCTTGTCATGGGAGAGGCAGATTGCAAGCGAAGGCAGACGCCGCTTGCGAACGTATGCCGAGCGATGCAGGACGAGACCATGTGGCTTAGCAACGCTAAGCCAAGATTGCAACAATCGTTGCAATCAAAAAAACGAGCGATACTCGCTTGTCATGGGAGAGGCAGATTGCAAGCGAAAGCAGACGTCGCTTGCGAACGTATGCCGAGCGACGCACACCGAGACCATGTGGCTTAGCAACGCTAAGCCAAGATTGCAACCAAAGTTGCAATCAAAAAAACGAGCGATACTCGCTCGTTTTTTCATGGTCGAGGCGACAAGATTCGAACTTGCGGCCTTTCGGTCCCGAACCGAACGCACTACCAAACTGTGCCACGCCTCGTTGCTTAAATATAATAGCAACATTTAATTGCAATGTCAATTATATTTAAATTTTTTAACAACAAAATGATTGCCGCAATCATAAGACTTAAAAGTATAAAGAGCAAGCTATGCTTGCTCTTTGACTGCCTTTAAGGCTAGCAAAGGTTGGAAGAGAGAAAGTTTTACCTTTGCTAAGCTAAATATAACACAAAACGCAATTTTTTGAACGGACAACTTTTGAGAAAGTTGTGTAATAACTTTGCCTAGACTTAAAGTTTTGCCCTTTCGTCAAACGCTTTGACTTCCTTTTCGGAAACTATTTCATCGGTACATTTCCCGCAATCCGAACAGCCGTTGCAGATAAGTCGCGAACCGCACGTCAAGCAAATACGTCTGTAATGTGGTTTATAAAGTTCGTCGTCTTTAAGCGGCAGTCCAAATCCGTCGCTATAATAATATTCAGGTTTTTTGCCTACAACTTCAAGGCGTTCGAAATATGCCCTTTTGGCTTGTTGTTGTTTCGATTCGCCAAAAAATCTTTCGCCGTTTTTGACGTAGTTGTTTCCCGTTTCGATAAAGGCAAACGTGACGTTTTGACTTTTGCACTCGTCGGACAGCCTTTTAACCCAATCGTAATTACATTCTCTTGCGCCGTTATAATTTTCGCCGCCGCAAACGACTTGTTCTATTATTCCTTTTTGAAGATACTTTTCGATTGTAATTTCTTCAAGAAGCGGAGCCGTCATAATGCCCTTATGTTTAAAAGGGAGTCCGAACATAATCGGAATACGCTCGTCCGTTCTCTTTTGATTTTCGCAAGTAACGTTAAACAAAACGTTTTCAAGTCCGTCGCCCCACCACTGCGGCAGAAGTTTTTCGACTCGCTCGGGACGTTTGGTCAGAATGAAAAACTTCACGTCAAGGCGAGATGCGATAACTTCAAAAGCCTCGCCACGCCACTTGTCGGCTTCTTCCACGAAAAAATCGGAAGTCATACATATTCGGACCGATTCGCCGCTTTTTATACGATAACTTCCGTTTTTATCCCTTAGCAAAGGATAATTCATCATATTCGTTTTTCGGACGGTTTCGCTGTCGAAGTTGCCGTGCTTGGCGTCCATGTGATACATATAACAATTCTGACAGCCTTCGCTACACTTCTTGCAACCGTGCCAAGGATTCCATATATCGTGCATTTTTATTATTTTAACACAAAAAACAGTTTTCGACAAATTATGACAAATTTTAAAACGCATATTGACAAATTTTAATCGCTAGTTATAATTTAATTACAACAATAACCAAAAGGGGACAAGTGTTATGGAATATCCTAATCACAGACAATGTTGCGCGACTTGCGCAAATTGGAAAGAGCCTAACAGGGTTGTCAGCCCCGATAGGACAAAAGTATCAACAGAGCAAGCGAAAGCTTGTTGCCGAGCGTTCAGCGGAACGTCAGAAGAAATGAGCGCGGGCCGCGGAGCGTGTCCGAAGTTCAGAAAACTTTTGCAACTTAAATAGGTAAGAAAGGGCTATGCCCTTTCTTTTTTTGTCGTGTTTTTTAGTAATTTATCTAATTGCTTATAGACTTATTATCACTTAATTTATAGTTAGACAAAAACAAAGCATAGTGCTATACTAAGCCTATGAAAACTTGTGATTTATTCAAAACAAAAAAACTCGTCTTATCGGCTGAAGTCTTTCCGCCGAAAACGAGCGGCAATCTCGAAGGCGTTATAAGGGCGCTCAAAAGCATAAAGTCTGTCGGAGCCGATTACGTTTCCGTGACTTACGGCGCAGGCGGATTCGGCAGCGATACGACTGCCGACGTTGCAAGCATTGCCGTCGATGCATTCGGAATAGACACCGTTGCGCATATGACCGCCGTCAATATGACAATAGACAAACTTGAAGAATTACTTAAAATGTTAAAGAGAAAAGGCATCGAAAACATCCTTGCGCTGCGTGGCGATATCGTGAGCGAAAGTAAGTTTTATGATTTTTCACACGCAAACGACCTTGCTAAATACATAAAAACAAATCATCCCGATTTTAACCTTTTAGGTGCGTGTTATCCCGAAAAGCACCCCGACGCCGAATCTCTTGACAATGACGTCGAAAACTTGAAACTTAAAATCGAAGCCGGCGTTAGCCACTTAGTCACACAACTTTTTTATGACAACGATTGCTATTATAGATTTTTGGACAAACTCGCCGCCCACGGAATTAACACCCCCATATCGGCAGGCATAATGCCTATGTTTACAAAAAAGGCAATTAAGCGAACGCTTGAGCTGTCAAACGCTTCGCTCCCTAAACAATTTGCAGATTTAGCGGACAGCGACCTTAACGAAGAGGACTTCTTCAAAAAAGGAATTGAACTTTGCAATGCGCAAATTATTGACCTTGTCAATCACGGCGTGAAAGGCATTCACCTTTACACTATGAATAGAACGGACGTTGCCGACAAAGTGTTCCCGATTATCAGAAACGAATTCGGTATTGCCGACTGACCTTAAACTGACCTTAAATTTCAATTTACATAAAATAAATTCGCAACAGTCGCAGGGCAAAATGGAACTTACTAAACAAGAGCTTTTAGAACAGATATGCGGCAGAAAAAAGCCGATTTTTTACAACGACGAAATTTTAAATTCCGCCGTCTGTCTGTCTTTAGCGGCGACAAATGAAAAAACCGTGTGGAAAACAGTTGCCGCAAATCGTTTTTCAAACAAAACGATTTTTGACAATTCTCTTTCCATAAGCGGTACTTCTCTTGCTAAGCACCTTGACGGTTGCAAAAAAGCGGCGCTGTTTTGCGTGACCTTGGGCGACGATTTCGACAGACTTATCGAAAAGACAAAATACGAAAATCTCGAGCTTGCCTATCTTATCGACCAATGCGGACTTATTCTTGTCGAAAAATTGTGCGACAAAACGCAAAGCGATATTTATGATGCAAACGGCAAAAAAATCACCGCGCGTTTTTCTATCGGCTTCGACGACACGAAACTTGCCGAACAACAAGACTTTTTAAACTTTTTAAACGCTCCTAAACTTATCGGAGTATCCACTACAAAAGGCGATATGATGCGCCCTACAAAAAGCGTCACGGGGGTTATCGGAATTTATGACTAAAATCGATTTTTCCAAACGTTTAATTTTAGACGGCGGAATGGGAAGTATGTTACTTAATAAAAACCTTTTCGGGCAGCCTGAACTTCTCAATCTTTCAAATGCCGAAGTCATCACAAAAATTCACCGCGAATACGTTTTAAGCGGCGCGGACGTCGTTTATACAAACACGTTCGGTGCGAACCGTTTTAAATATAACAATCTCGGTAAAATTATCGATGCGGCAATACAAAACGCAAAGGCGGCAAACAGCCGTTTCGTTGCGCTCGATATAGGTCCGCTCGGCAAAATCGTCGGCGACGGCGGCATAAGTTTCGACGAAGCATACAACGCTTTCAAAGAAATCGTTCTCCTTGCAAAAGACAAAACCGACTATATCGCAATCGAAACCATGACAAGTCTTACCGAAGCAAGAGCGGCGGTTTTGGCGGCGAAGGAAAACAGCGCCCTTCCCGTCACCGTGACAATGAGCTTTGATAAAGGCGGACGGACGTTTTTTGGCGTAGACGCAGCAGCATTCGCAACCGTTATGGATTCGCTTGGAGTTTCCGCTCTCGGCGCAAACTGCTCTGTCGGTCCTAACGAAATGTTTGAATTGTCAAAAACGCTTTTGTCGGCAACCGATTTGCCCGTTATTATAAAACCTAACGCAGGTATGCCAAAATCAGTAGACGGAAAAACCGTTTACGACATCGATGAAAAAGAGTTCGCTTCCGCAATGGGGAAAATAGCAAATTTAGGTGTTTCTATACTTGGAGGCTGTTGCGGAACAACGCCTAAACATATAGAACTTTTATCGAAACTTAATTGCGCTAAAAGAAATTTCATCGAAATTCCTACCACAATTTGCTCTGCTTATAAAACCTTGAAACTCAACCGTCACGTCGTGTGCGGCGAACGTATAAATCCAACCGGCAAAAAGAAAGTGCAAGCCGCGCTCAGAGAAAACAACTTCGACTTTTTGACATCGGAAGGCATAAGACAAGAAAGACAAGGCGCAGACCTTCTTGACGTAAACGTAGGCGTAAGCGGCATAGACGAAGCGCGCGCTATGACCACAATGTTAAACAGACTTAACGCAGTTACCACTCTGCCGCTTCAAATCGATACGTCAAAACCCGAAGTATTGGAAAAAGCCTTGCGACTTTACGACGGACGAGCAATCGTAAACAGCGTCGACGCAAGCGAAGAAAAAATGAAACAAGTCTTACCGCTTGTCAAAAAATACGGAGCTATCGTAATCGGTCTTACGATGGATGAAAACGGAATTCCGTCAACCGTAGACGGCAGATTGAAACTTGCGGACAAAATAATAAGCACGGCGCAAAACTACGGCATAACGAAAGACCGTATTATAATCGACGCTCTTACATTGTCGGAGGCTTCGACTTTCGGGGCGGCAAAAGTCACCATAGGCACGGTTGCGGCATTGACTAAAAAAGGAATAAAAACCGCACTCGGCGTGTCGAACGTTTCGTTTGGAATGCCTAATCGCGAAATTATAAATGCGTCTTTTTACGAGATGACAAAAGCGGCAGGACTAACGCTTGGAATTGTAAACCCGTCTATGATAGGACTTTCAGGAAACGAGTTCGCCGTTAATTTCCTTTTGGGCAAGGAGAACTCCGCAACCGAATATATCGAAAACGTTGCGGCTGTCACAGCACCAACCGCCGACGAAACCGCAAATCTTTTTGATTTGATAGTAACGGGACAAGCCGACGCCGCAAAGGCTAAAACCGAAGTTTTGATTTGTGACAACGACGGAATGACAATAGCAAAAAAGGAAGTCGTTCCGGCACTTGAAGAAATAGGAAAACTGTATGAAACGGGAAAGGTTTTTCTTCCGCAACTTCTCGCATCGAGTGAAGCCGCTAAAGCCGCGTTCGACGTTATCGAATCTCGTCAAGGCGGCTGTTCCGTCGCAAACGGAAACGTATTTTTGATTGGAACGGTAAAGGGCGATATCCACGACATAGGCAAAAACATAGTAAAATCGCTTGTCAAGAATTACGGTTACACCGTTATCGACCTTGGCAGAGACGTCGATTACGACGAAGTCTTGAAAGCCGTCGAAAAATACTATCCTTGCGCTCTCGGACTATCCGCCCTTATGACAACTACAGCCGAAAATATGGCAACTACCATAAAACTTGTAAGAGAAAAATTCGACGTGCCGATTTTAGTCGGCGGCGCAGTTATCACAAAAGAGTATGCCGATATGATCGGTGGCATATATTGCAAAGACGCACAAGCAACCGTCAACGAACTAAATAGGCTTTTCAAACAAAATCTTTAACGGCGCGGGCTAAGTCACTTAGCGGTTTAGTCCGTTGCTTTAACTATCTGATTTCGACTTAGCTTTATTATGCCTAATATTAAGCAGGATTTCATTTTGTCGCAACTTTTTGTCGAAAACTTCATTTATTCTTGCTGCTGCCTTTTTACTGCGACGCAATTTCGACCGCCTTGAATTTATGCTTAAATTTTATTATGCTTTAATTAAATCCTTTATTTGACTTTAACTTTAATATCAAATAAAATATGTATGCAACAGGTGCAATAAAATGTTAAACGGGAAGACGGTGTAAGTCCGCCACAGCCCCCGCTACTGTGTTAAGCTAAGTTGCCACAAAGTCACCGAAAGGGAAGACGGCAAAGATTTCTACTGCTCCGATTGTGAAATCTCTTTAAGTCAGGATACCGGCCGTTGCAAAAAATCACACAATTTTACGGAGGGTAAAATGAACAAATCAAGAAAAATTTTGGCGGTACTTTTAACCGTCGCGATGCTTATCGCCTGTCTTGCCGTATTCGCGGCTTGCGACAAGCAAGACAACAGCGAAAAAACGGTTGTCATCCACTTTGTAGGAAACGACAGCTATGGTTATCAAACAGACTTGTTCAGCATAACTACAACCACGACCAAAACAAATCTTCACGAACTTATGGCCGAACTTAAAAAAGACAAGAAAGTCGCTTATGAATATTCGGAAAGCACTTACGGCGCTTACATAACAGGAGTCGGATTTATTAAAGACGGAACCACAACGAATCTTGAAGTCGGCGAAAACCAATACATTGCAATTCTTCACTCGATAAACGAGCCTGACCTTATCGATTATTCAAACGTTGCTAAGTCTTTCAAAATCAAAGGCAAAACGTTTATGTACAGCTATGTCGGAGTCTCCTCGCTTCCGCTTAAAAACGGCGCAGAATATGCATTTTACGTATTGAGCTATTAATTAGTGGAAAGCAAACAGCGTTTAAAAAAATCGGCAAAATACGTTTGCTACGTTGCCATTATGGCGGCAACTTTGACGGTCGGCAAACTTGCTTTGAGTTTTATCCCAAACGTTGAAGTAGTCACGCTTTTAATCATTTGCTACTCTTCTACGTTTGGCAGAAAATATGCAATTCCCGCTACTCTCATTTTTTGCACGGTAGAAATCGCAATTTACGGTTTCGGAACTTGGGTGTTGCTTTATTATATTCACTGGAATATGCTTTCAGTCATTTCGTCTTTTGCCCTAAAAAAACAAAAACTATGGGTTGCGACTTTGATTGCCGTTTTATGCACCGCCTTTTTCGGTGTGCTGTCAACGGGAATCGACGTCATATTCGCAGGCGCTTACGGCGTGCCGAAATCGGAGCTCGGCAAACTTTACAGCGCCTACTATGTGCGCGGAATTTGGTTTTACGTCGTTCACGTCGTTTCAAATCTTTTGATTGTAACCGCTCTATATATTCCGCTTACAAAGGTTCTAAACAAAATACAAAATAGCGGCAACAGCGCGACTAATCTTTTGCAAGAACCGTCGAAAGACAATCAAATTCAAGACGCTTTTGAAAAATCGAACAACGGCGAATCCGCAAGCAAACAGTCTGCTTGCGATGCGCAAGCGTTATGCAATCATATAGAACCGGTCGATAAGGACGAAAAGTTGCACGATTAGCTTTGTAACGATTGTGAAAACACCGCTTGGGCTGTTAAACCGTTGTAAATCAAGACGATTTCTTTTCGTCTTGATTTTCTTTTATTCAAAGTTCACTTGTTTTTGCATAAAATGCAATTTTTACCTGCATATATTTATACAGTATTATTGACAAAAGTTGTAAAGCAGTTTAATATTAAATATGTATCTTTACTTAAGTTAAAAAGGAGGAAGCAAATGTTTACAAAATGTCCGAGCTGTCATACAGAAATCAGTTTTGACCCGCCTAAAAACGCGCCGGCAGGCTATAAGCATCGTCTTAAATGTCCTAACCCTAACTGCGGCGTCACGATAAGCGTAGTTATTCCGTCAAAACAACCTGTCGAACAAACATCGAATGCGTCTGCTTCATCACAACAACAATATACCAATCACGCAGTAGGCGGTGTTGCGCCGCAACAACAATTCCCGCCGCAATACGCTCCGTATCCGCCACAATATCCGCCTTATCAATACGCACCGTACAACGGATACGCTCCGCAACCGTACCCTGCTCCGTATCCTTATCCGCAAGCGCAACAACCTGCGCAAAGCGAAGAAGCAAAAGAACCTGAAAAAACGGGAAGATGGTCCGGCAGCTTGCCAAAGAGCATTATTATGCTCGTGCTTAGTCTTGCCTTTGTTCTTTTTCATATTATCGGATATTTGGTCAATTCGGGTACTATAACTTCGGTGGCAGGAGCTTCGTTTAAATATTTTAACGGCATTTCATATCTTGCAAGTCTTATTTCAAATGGCGCAAGCACGCTTAGTGGAGTTTCTTGGCTTGTAACTTTTGTAAGTTTCTTGTCAATGGTGTCATTCTTCATTGCAGGAATAAGCCTTATTATGAATCTGTTCCTTGCCATAACTTGTGGTTACGGAAAAGGCGCAGGACTTACAAACCTTATATTTGCCGCATTGCTTTTTATCGCCGCGATTCTTCTTGCGCTCGGTGAATTCCTTGACGACTTGATGTCGGTTTCAAAAGCGTTCACTTTTGCGCAGTACGTTAAGACCCTTGCGACAACGGAAAGGCTCTCCCTTCTTCTCGGCGTAGTTTTAGGCGTTATCGATTTGGCACTTAGCCTTGTGTTCTTCTTCCTTAAAGCGAAGCCGCTTCCTAAGAAAGAGAAAAAGGAAAAACTTCCGAAAGAGAAGAAAGTCAAAGAGCCGAAACCTAAAAAAGAAAAGAAAGCTAAAAGGAACGACAAAGGCAATGAACAAACGGAAACTGCCGAACAAACCGACGTTCCGTTGAACTGATAACCGATTAAGAATTATCGGAAAACAAACTTGAACTTTGTTTAGCATTAAAAACATAAAACCGCAACGTATAGTTGCGGTTTTGTTTTTACGCCGATAGTGGCTCAACTTTTT
>JAQYCY010000135.1:0-4936 GCA_028724485.1 Bacillota bacterium
TCCGCTTCGTTTCTCTCGTCTTGCTGCCCATTTTGTTTCACTTATTTATTTAGTTTATTCCGTCTTGTTTTGTCCGCCATTTTATTTTGCCATTTTCTATTTCTACTTAGCAATAAATGAATAAATTAAAGCATAAGCATTTGACAAATAAAACGTCAGACAAAGTCAATAACTCTCACGCCGCCGTAGACTTCCGCCTCGTTAAGGATTGTCTTTTTTATGTCGAGCGGCGAAATTTCGGGATATTTTTGCTTTAAAAGGCAACACGCTCCCGCAACGTACGGCGCGCTTACGCTTGTGCCACTCATTTTGACGTAGCCACTCTCGCCTAAACCCGTAACTTTTACCCCTTTTGCATAAACGTCCGGTTTTTGTATTCCCTTTATTCGTCCACGCGACGTAAAGTCGGCAATTTCAAACTTGTCGTCCACCGAGCCAACAGATAAAACGTAGGGGCTGACGGCAGGTGATTTAAGGCTTCCGCTGCCGCTGTTTCCCGAAGCCACGACAACGCAAATTCCGTTTTTTACAAGCGTTTCCGCTCCGAGAATCAAAGGGTCTTTTTCTACGGGGTCTGCGCCGAAAGACATACAAACGACCTTTATATTATACTCGTCCTTGTTGTCTAAAATCCATTGCATACCTTCAAGAATCTTAAACGCCCCTGCCGAGCCGTTTTCGCTTATCGCTTTCACGGAAATAAGTTCCGCTTTGGGAGCTACGCCCATGATTTTTTTTGCCGACATTACGCCGCTTCCCAAAGCAACGCCGCTGACAAAAGTTCCGTGACCGTTATCGTCGTACGGGTCTTCGTTTCCGTTCACAAGGTCGACAAACCGAGCCACTCGACAAGTCGGCAGCCATAAATCGACGTGCGGATTTACGCCCGTATCCAAAACGCAAAGTCCGACGCCGTTGCCGTCAAGTCCGCTCGCCACCGTCAGACTTTGACTTTCGACTTTGCTTATCTCGACCCTTCCGAGTCTGTCGCTTTTGCGCTTATTTGCGCTAATTTTCTGAATTCTTGCTTTAATCAACGCTCTGTCAAGGCTCAGCGTTTCTATTTGTCCGACTTCTAACGTGCTTACTCTGCTTTCGGACGTTATGTAATCGATTTGGTCGAGCATGCTAAGCGAAACGGCGTCAGTAAATCCGAGTTCAACGCCCACCGCGTTAATAATCGGAAATTCTTTAACAACTTTAAAACGACTGAAAGCGTACGCTAAATCTCGCCTTGTCTTTACATAAACAAGAGCAGGAATTTTTTTGCCGTCATAAAGGCTTTTGAGCAATTCGTAATGAAGTTTTCTTTCTATCATTTCAACATATCGATAAGTCCGCGAAGTTTAGCAAGTTGCTCGGCGCTTAAAATACCCTTTGCTCTTTCAAACGCCTCGTCAAGCTCTAAGGCGTTAAACTTGCCCTGACTTTTAAGACGATTCGCCTCTTTAATCATAGCATCCATAAGCTCGTTTTCCGATTTCCCTTTAAGTCCGTTTATTTTGCTTTGAATTTCATCGGCATCGGGGGCTTGCCCGTAGCCGTTTTGCGAAAATCCTTGTCCGTATCCGTTTCGGGCGCCGCTGTTGCCGTTTTCGGAATTTGAAAAACTTCTGAAATCCATATTTCCTCCAAACACTATTTAATATATGCTTGCATATAATATAGCGTTACGGAGGATTTTATGAATCAAATGCTTCTTGCTCTTTTAAGCAGTATGATGTCCAATAAAGGCGGTCCCGACCTTTCGGGACTTATAAGTCAGATGTCAGGCGTGAGCGGCAGCGGCGGCAATGACAAAATGAGCCTAATTATGAGTCTTCTTCCGCAACTGATGAACAAATCTAAGCCGACAAGAAAAGAAGACGAATACTTAAAAGAAGCGGAAACTATGTATTCTCAAAACAACCCGAGCCGTCAAAACGACTATGGACAAAATCAAAACAGTTTTAACGAAAACGGCTCGTATGGCAATAATCAGAACACTTTCGGAAACATTAATCAAAACGGTTTTTGCAATCAAAACTGCGGCTCAAACAGCAACGGAAATTATGCCCGAAATTTCAATTCGACCGCTCAAAACTCCGATTGTCACTGTTACGATAAAGGACAAATCGAACCTAAACCTATGCAGACTTTTTCGGAAATCGACGGCTTTTCGACAAACGAAGTCCACAATGCCCTTTTTTCATTGATGAAAAGTCAAGGCTATTAAATAAACCTATCTTAGAATATATAATGCTAAATGGCAAAAAAAGTCCGTCTTTTATTTGGTCAAGACGGACTTTTAATGTTTAAGTTGTTTCGTTTTTACTTTGCTAAATCGTTACGCACTTTTATTATGTCGTTACGAACCGATTATTTAATAATGTCGTTTTCGTAAATCGGATACTTCTTGCAAAGTTTAAGGACGTTTTCTTTTACCTCGGCAACGGCATCTTCACGTTTTTCGATTATGTCGGCAATCATATTTCCGATTAAAATCATATCCTCTTCTTTCATTCCACGCGTTGTAACGGCAGGCGTGCCTATTCTTACGCCGCTTGTAACAAAAGGCTTTTCAGGGTCGTTCGGAATAGCGTTTTTGTTGACGGTAATTCTTGCCGCGTCCAAAAGATGTTCGAGGTCTTTGCCGGTAACGCCCGTTCCTACAAGATTTAAAAGCATAAGATGGTTGTCCGTACCGCCCGAAACAAGTTTAATTCCACGCTTTATAAGGGTTTCGCTAAGGGCTTTTGCGTTGTTTACGATTTGCTTTTGATAGTTTATAAATTCTTCGCTTTGCGCCTCTTTAAAAGCAACCGCTTTTGCCGCTATGACGTGCATCAAAGGTCCGCCTTGGCTTGCAGGGAAAATAGCCTTATCGATTTGCGTAGCGTATTGTTCCTTGCACATAATCATACCGCCGCGAGGTCCTCTGAGCGTCTTATGCGTTGTCGTGGTGACAAAATCCGCATAAGGAATCGGGCTTTCGTGAAGTCCTGCAACGACAAGACCTGCGATATGCGCGATATCAACCATAAAGTAACAGCCTACTTCGTCTGCAATTTCTCTAAGTCTTTTGAAATCGATTGCCCTTGGATATGCGCTTGCGCCTGCAACGAGCATTTGTGGCTTACATTCCTTTGCAATTTCCAAAACTTTGTCATAATCGATACGTCCCGTTTCAGGGTCTACACCGTATGTGACGGAATTGAAAACTTTTCCGCTGAGATTTACTTTTGCGCCGTGAGTTAAGTGTCCGCCGTCAGCAAGCGACATTCCGAGTATAGTGTCGCCCGGTTTAAGCATTGCGTAATAAACGCCGAAATTTGCGTTTGAGCCGCTATGCGGTTGAACGTTGACGTGTTCGGCTCCGAAGAGTTTTTTTGCTCTTTCGATAGCAAGTTTTTCGGCTATATCGACGTATTGGCAACCGCCGTAATATCTTTTGTCGGGATAGCCTTCGGCGTATTTATTTGTAAAGAACGTTCCCGCAGCCGCCATAACCGCAGGGGAAACGATATTTTCAGAAGCGATAAGCTCGATGTTGTTTTGTTGACGTTCAAGTTCTAAGAGCATTGACTCGTAAATTTCAGGGTCTACGCTTTTTATCGTTTTTAAATCTACCATTTTAACCTCTACATTTGTTTTGTCAAAGCAGCTTCGATTTGCGCCTTAGTTCTCGGCCCTACCATTTTTTCTGCGATTGCACCGTTCTTGAAAATTATCATCGTAGGTATGGACATAATTCCGAATTGTTCCGCAAGCGTTGCATTTTCGTCAACGTTCACCTTGCCGACAACCGCTTTACCTTGGAATTCGTTAGCGATTTCATCGATAATCGGCGCAACCATTTTGCAAGGTCCGCACCAAGTTGCCCAAAAATCAACCAAAACAACGTCGCTGCCTTTAATCGTTTCTTCAAAATTGCTACTCGTAATTTCTAAACTCATATACTACTCCTTTATATTTTACGGCGTACCGTTTTTTAAAATTTATTTCTATTGTTCGCTAATATCCGCTTCGTTATCGTTATCAACGCTTACGGACACGGTTTCTATGTCGCTATCATCACCAAGCGTACCTTGTGAGGACTGCTCGTCCGTTTGCGCTTCGACCACTTTAAACTTTTCTTGTACAAGCGGAATTTCAACCATTTGCGGCGTAAAGCCCTTTTTCTTTTTCAAAACCTTATCAAGCACGATTGCAATTCCAAAGCCGACAATAAGACCTATAAACGCAAAAATCACTTGCCATAGTTCGCTAAGCAGCGTACCTAAGCCTATGCCTGCGCCTGTCAACGCAAGCGGAATCATATACACGATTGCCGCCGCTGTAACGACGTATTTTTGCCCCATTTCAACCGCCACGTAATCGCCGACGGACAAATTCAAAGTGTTTTTGACAACGATTTGAACTTTCATCGGATCTTTAACTACGGCGCACATATGGCAATTATCACACGCGCTTTTTCTATCGAACTGAACAGTTGCTTTGTCGCCTTTTATTTTTACGATTTTGCCCTTTTCAATCATAAGTCTTTAATTTCGATTTCTTCTTCGTTTCCGCTCGCCATATCTTTTACGCGAACTTTTCCGCTCAAAATCTCGTCGTCGCCTACAACGATAACGTATTTGGCTTCGATTTTGTTTGCATATTTCATTTGCGCCTTAACGCTCTTCGACATAAGGTCAAATTCAACCGATTTTCCCTTTTGGCGCAATTTATTTGCAAGTTTAAGCGTAAAATTCAATGCGTTTTCGCCGATAGACGCAAGATAATAATCGACGTTCTCTTTCGGAGCTTTTTCCAAAAGACCCTGACTTTCCAAAACTATAAGAAGTCTTTCGAGTCCCATTCCGAAACCGACCGCAGGCGTAGGCTTTCCGCCTACTTCTTCGACAAGCCTGTCATAACGTCCTCCGCCGCAAACCGTACCTTGCGCTCCGATTGC
>JAQYCY010000136.1:0-3131 GCA_028724485.1 Bacillota bacterium
CGGCGTTGAGCATTGCCATAAACTTATGTTCGAGGACCTTCATAAACAACTAAAAGACGGCACTATTTACAAAAAAGACAAGCCTGTAAAATGGAAATGCTCCGGTTGCGGATATGAGGCAGAAAGCAAATCGGCGTGGGACGTTTGTCCGCTTTGCAATGCCAAACAAGGCTTTGTTATGCTAAAACTTGCAGACGGCAACTAAAAACAAGCTAAACCGTTTTCATGTGAATAGGCAGTTGCTATTGCATCAAAAAAACGGCGTGAGTTAAACGAGTCCTACCGGTTGTACGTTTTGTGCAACCTTTTAAGCTCGCGTAACGCTCGCCGTTTTCTACGTTTTATTATGCCTACGTCGCTTGCTTTGGCGACAGTAGCTTTATTTAACGCTTTTTCTTTAAACCGCTTTTGATTGCTTATTATGACTAAATGAAAAAACGCTTTTTGCTGTTCCGTTAAATGAAGAAACGTTTTTTGATTTCGCTACGTAATACTTCTCTGCCGAATATAAGAGAGAAAGCTATTTGCGCAAGACCTACGCCAAGCGTCGCAAGCGATGCAATCCAGTTGTAGCCTGCATAATGCAAAGACAAGCAATAATTGAGCGGAAACAACGCTATCATAAATATCGCAAGCACAAATGAGCAAAGCGAATATCTATACCACATTTTTGTTATGACCGCCGTGAGCAGCGTAACTATACTGAGAGCCCCTGCCGCACACGGTATAACGTATGACAATGCAACGTAAAACTTGCCAAAATGGAAACAGACAAGCACGGCAAGAATGATAAGCCAAAATGTCGCTCTATAATAAAATGTTCTTAAATCGGTGCGGAAAAACACAAACTGTCCGATGACAAGCCAAAAAAATCCGACAGACGCAAGACCGATGTATATAATTCCATAAACCTTTGAAAGTACGGACGCAAGCAACAAGCCTACAAGCGTAAGGACGGAGAGAGCGACAAACAAGTCCTTGACTGTTTTTCTTGCGTTTCTTCTTTTTTCGTTTACGTTGTAAGACGCAAAAATAAAGTCTTCATTCGTCTTTTCAGCCGCCTCGACAAGCCCTGCGCCGCAAAGCGGGCAGTTGTCGTCATATTCGGGGTGATAGGTTTTACAAAGCCTGCAATATTTCATCACTTACCTCCGTTTGTTTCGATATAAACTTCAAGACCTTCCGACGTCAATGCTCTGACGAATTCTTTTTCAAGATGTGAAGATTTGAAAGTCCTTGAAAAAGTCAACACGCATTTATCGCCAAACGTAACGCCTGCGAGTTTGTAACCGGAATCTTTCGGTTCTTTCAAGCAAAACTCCACCCTATCCACAATCTCCGACAGCTCTTGCGGCGGATTTAGTCGTCCATAATTGGAAAAGTCCATAGACACAGCCTTATTGTCCATAATATACTTGGTGAATTTAAGACCTATGTCTTTAAGTGCGAGCGGCACGAAAGCAATCAATTTGTTTCGTTCTTCACGCATATTCGCATTGATGTTTTCTTGCAAGTATTTTTCGTTTAACTGTTCTTTGAAACACTCTTTCACTGCGTCGACGTATGCTTTAATTCCGCCGTCAACACTGTTTTTAAGTGTTACGTCAAGAAAGAACGAGAAGTTGCGCAGGGTGTCGGACGGAAAGAACTTGCGAAGATTTACAGGCACTCTTGCGTTAATGTCCTTGTTGCTACCCTCTTTTTTGCGCATATCGAACATTATGCCGAATATAATCGCTAACACGTATTCGGTAATGGTCGCGCCATATTCTTTCGCCTTTTGATTGAGTTTCGATGCGGAAGTGACAACGTGCGTCATAACGCCGTGGCGAGCTTTCGGAAGTTTCGGAATGTACGTAAAGTTGATTTTTCTCTTTGCATAATCGTGCTTTTCGGCATACACTTGAAAACTATCTTCGATTTCGGTGGACGTTGGCAAATCACGATAGTTCTTTGCGCTCTTGTAGTCGGTGATTTTTCTGCCCGTCTTTATCTCATAATACCTTGCAAGCAAGCTCATAAGAAATGTCGAACCGCCCGTGCCGTCCGTAATACTGTGGAAAAACTCACAACCTATTCTGTAATCGCTGTAAACCACTCTAAACAAATAGCGTTTGCCGTCAAGCGGTATGGGTTGGAAAGAATATAAACTCTCCTTCTCGACTTTTGGCTTGAATGGCAATCTTTCAAAATAATACCAAAACACGCCGCGCTTTATCGTAACCATGAGAGTAGGAAATCTCGGCACAAGATCGTCAAGCGCTTGTTGCAAAATCGCGCCGTCCACTCTCTCTTTCATCACTGCCGCAAATCGAAAGAGCGTGCTATATTCGTTTGACGAAGAAGACGGATACACCTTTGCCGCATTGTCAAGTTTATACCATTCGGTCGGGTCAAAAATAGTTTCCTTCTTCTTGCTTTTTGCCGTACCTTCAACGAGAGAATCGTATTGAACGCCAAAATACCTTGAAATCGACTCCAATGTCTTTTGGTCGATATTCTCATCGCCGTCTTCGGCTTTTTGAATCTCTTGAACGTCAATGCACAAGCGTTTTGCAAGTTCGTCAACCGTTAGATTTTTATCTTCTCTTAGCCTTTTTATTGATTTTGAATATTCCATATTTCGTTCCCGTTGAAATTTAATTTCACTTAGTGCAAATACTAAATAATGCAAATCACAAACAATAAAGCAATGCTTAAATTCCAAATATATCACAAATACGTCATTATTTTATATTATCAAAATATATTTATACTATCAAAATATTAGTAGTAATATATTTATGACGTAAATATATTTCTGACATATTATAAAGTGTTGCTAATGCATTACTAAACGGTTTATAACGTTTTAACGAATTGATTTATAATGTATTTTTAAAATGTATTTATAATACACTAGGCGGACAGCCACTTTATTTAGCAATTTACACCGTCTATCCTTTTTATAATTTTTAATTTCACTATACCCACTTAGGGCATACGCACATCAAATAAGTAAATAACGTTATGTGCCCTGTTTAATCACAGGGCACATAAATTACAAAAATTGTACTTGTTTGCAAAACGTACTTAGTAAGCAGTATCACAAACATAGTTTGATGATTGCAAAGCCAAAACGACGGCTTTGT
>JAQYCY010000137.1:0-20674 GCA_028724485.1 Bacillota bacterium
AGATACAGGTACGTTTGTTCCTATGCCGTCGATGATAATGGTGACGCTCATCATCGTGGTTTTAGAGCTTATAAATGAAAGAAAAGAAAAAGAATGGCAAATCGATTTTGACGCAAACGGAAAACTTGTCAGCGTTTTGCCAAGCGATGAAGAAGACGTCAGCGCGGTTTACGGCAGGGTAGTTGAGGACAATGAAATAAAGACTAACGCCTCAAAAGGCGAGAATAAGATTATTTAAAGGAGAAAACAGGTGGAAGACAACAGACAAGAAATTGTAAATAACGGCTTGACGTTCGGCGACATTTTAAAGTTTTTGAAAAAAGCCGTTCCTATGCTTTTGATATGCGTAATATTGTCCCTATTAGTAGGTGTGATAGTGGGCGTCGGCATTTCGCTTGCCAACGAAACAAACGGAAATATACAAGGAACTATCGAGCTTACCTATGACGGCATTGAACAAGGGCGAGCTCCTAACGGAACGACATACAATAGCGACAGCATAAGAGACGTTCAAACAATCTCGGCAACGCTCACAAATCTCGGGCTTAACAATAAATATGATATTGCGGCAATTCGTAACGCTATAAAAATCACGGGTGTTACGCCTAAAAAGGACGCAAACGATGATAAGACCGAAGTTATGCCGACAAAGTTTAACGTCACGTTCAATTATAAAGTCATAAACGGTATGACAAAAAATGAGGCGATAAGCATTGTAGACAACGTGATGAACACTTACATTAAAAACTTTGAAAAGAAGTATATCGTGAGCAATGTTATGACGGTGAATTTCCTTACCGAGGCGGACATAAAAAGCAGTGATTTTGTAGAGATTTTCAACATAATCACAAATGAATTGCAATATGGTTCAAATTACCTTTCGACGCTCAGCGACAAACAATTCGTTGCTTCAAGCGGCGATTCGGTAGCTACCATAATGACGAAAATCGAATCGTTTTCGCAAAAATTAAATCTTATCGTTGCAAGCACAAAGAAAAACTGTATAGTCCGCAATAAGGAAGCGACGCTTGAATATTTAAACTACGAAATCAAACAAACGGAAGACAAAATTAAGGTTAAAGAAGAAACCATAAAAAGTATCAAAGAATTTTTGGAATTGTACAACAAGCAATATCCGAGCGTATCTTTAAGTGGCGGTAGCGTTGCTAATATCACTGTTCCTAAATCGGACGTATTCGACAACGAATTTAAAAAACTAACGACTTTAAAAGAGGAAATCGGAAAACTCAGTTTAAGAAAGGACGAATATACGTCGTGGGTTACCGATTTGACAGGCGCATCTTCGCCGGCAACTCAAGAAGCCATACAAAAAGCCGAGAATAGTATTATCGAGTTGACAAAGGGAATTAACGAGTTTATTGAGCATTACAATGAGTTTACCGAAGAATATTCAGGCAAAAAACTTGCGAGCGACGTCAGAATTATTTCCTCCGCTTCGCCTGCAATGATATTCGCAACCGTTCCTTGGCTCAAAATTATGCTCATAGCACTTTGCGTCGGCGCGATTTTAGGACTTATTATGACGCCTGCCGGTGTAAGAATAAGAGAGGCTATGGCTGTTAAAAAAGCCAAAAAAGCCGCTATGGCAGCAGCTGCTCAGAATGAAGACAATGCTACGGTAAGCGAAAACACCGACTCAAAAGTAAGCAAGTAAATTTAGATAATAGTTTAACAAATAATTTAGTTTTAATTAAAGTTTAAACATCGACAAAGCGACCAAAAGGTCGCTTTTGTTATACCTTTTGTTTAGGGTGCGGCAAAGACTCTTAGCGATAGCGGCGATAAACGGTAAATTTACCGCAAGGTCGCCGCTCTTTACACTATTTAGGGCAAGCGTCGGCACACTATAAAACGATAACGTTTTTAAAGAGAGTCGCCGCAACGCTTAGGCGTGAAGATGATTTTTTGCGTGTAGATATTTATGTGTTTGAATAAGGTTATATTTTGCACGATTGCGCATAATATGTTAAGAGGTGAAATATGGAAGACAGATGTATTTGTTGCGGAAAAGTCGTGCCTGAGGGGACTATGGTTTGTCCCGATTGCTTAGCAAAGGCAAGCGATAACGTGTCGGGTGGCGGCGCATCCGATTCGTCGTTAAAGACAAAAAAGGTTTTGTCTGCAAAAAAAGACTGATAGGGCGGCATGCAGGAGACCAAACGTTTAGATTTTCTAAGTGCAATTTTAGGCTAACCGCGTTTAAGACAATTACGCATTATATGAGCAATTTGCATTATATGAGCATTATATGAGCAATTAAACTAATCGTTTGCGCTTGTGGTTTTATAGCAAAAGCCGTCGGCGCGCAAGCCAAATTCAAACGCTTTTAATGCAATTATATTCTAAAAAATTATTTGATAGACGCTTACTACTAAGGCTAATGGCTTGACTATGCTTGACTATTGCTTGCGGCGGTGCTATAATCAAACGCAAAGAATAGACGTGCAAATGGCGTTACAGAGGATAATATGATTAAAAATCGAATGTTAAAGTTCACTAAAAAAGAAAAAAGTAACATTGTGGACTTTCTGATTTTACTTGCTTGTTCGGAACTGTTGTTGGTATTTTTCAAACTCAATATGTCGGCACCTATCGATTGGCGTTACTTTGTCGCATTGCCGATATATTCGATTTTCTTCTATTTTGTTTTTCAGTGCATATTCAAACTGAATAAAATATTGTGGGAACACGCAAGCGGAAAGCCGTTTTTGATTTTGCTCTTGATTTTAATTCTCGACTTCGTTTTTTCGGCGGCTCTCGGTTTTGCCACTTTTGGATACGCAAAGTGGTTGACTTTCTATTTCGTGACGTTGTTCCTTATCGTTTATTTGGGACTTTCGGTCGAAAAACTGTCATCTTGGCAGTTGTATTTGAGAAAACATCAATTAAAGCACGTTCTTGACGTAAATAACAGTGCGAAAAACAATACTCTCATTATCGGCGCAGGCTGGACGGGCTCTGCAATAGCAAAGGGCTTTGCAAACGATCCGACCATCTTTAAGCCTGTTTGCTTTGTCGATGACAGCGAAGAAAAACAAGGTAAGCAAATTGTCGATATCCCTGTTGTGGGAACGACGAAAGACATCGCGAGCGTCGTTAAAAAGTATTATATAAGAAAAATTATTTTTGCAATTCCTACTTGCGACCCTGTTAAAAAGGCGGCAATCATCAACGATTGTATAGCGACAAAGTGCGTTTTGAAAATCATTCCGCCTGTTCAGGAACTTGTCGAAAGTGCGGATATGACAACTCAACCGCGTGACGTTAAAATCGAAGATTTGCTCGGACGCGAACCGATGACGTTCGACTCGAAGGAAGTTAAGGAACATATTCAAGGCAAAGTTGTTTTAGTTACAGGCGGCGGCGGCTCGATAGGCAGTGAACTTTGCCGCCAGATTGCGTCGTTTGAGCCTAAGCAACTCATCATAATGGAAATTTATGAGAACAATGCCTACGATATTCAACAAGAGCTTAAAAGAAAATATCCGAAACTCGACTTGCAAGCCGAAATTTGTTCGATTGCCGATTATGAAAAATGTCGCATTCTTTTCGACAGGTATCGTCCCGAACTTGTTTTCCACGCGGCGGCGCACAAGCACGTTCCGCTTATGGAACACGTTCCGGAACAAGCAATTAAAAACAACGTTGTCGGCACACTCAACCTTTGCAAATTGTCGGCCGAGTTTAAAGTAAAAAGATTTTTGTTGATTTCAACCGACAAAGCCGTCAATCCGACTAACGTTATGGGGGCGTCCAAGCGTTGTTGCGAAATGATTGTCAAATATCACGCACAGAAATTCCCAAATACGATTTTCTGCGCCGTTCGTTTTGGAAACGTTTTAGGTTCTAACGGCTCTGTAATTCCGCTTTTCAAAAAACAAATCGCAGAAGGCGGTCCGGTTACGCTTACCGATAAACGCATAATAAGATACTTTATGACCATTCCGGAAGCCGTTTCTCTTGTTCTTCAAACGGGAACGTTCTCGGAAACGGGTGAAATTTTCGTTCTCGATATGGGACAACCCGTCAAAATCCTCGACCTTGCGGAAAACCTTATCAGACTTTCGGGCTTAGAGCCTTACAAGGATATCGATATAGTTTTTACAGGACTTAGGCCGGGTGAGAAACTTTATGAAGAGCTTTTGATTTCGGGCGAGGGTATGAGAAAAACCTCAAACAAGAAGATTTTTATATGCAAGCAAATCGACGTTGACGAAAAGGCGTTTAAAGATGACTTAACTCTTCTTATCAAGTTAGCAAAAGAAAACAAAGCACCTGAGGTTAAAGAACAACTTCATCTTATGATTCCGACTTACAAACAAGAGCCGAGAATAGACTAATAACATATATAGTTATGTTAATGATTTCAAAATGGTTGCGATAATCGTAATTTCAGTTTTAACTTGCATAGCCACGGTGACGCTTGCGCTTTTAAAGCCGAGCGTCGCTTTTAACGTTAAAAGCGGAAAGAGAATAAAAATCGATATTTTTTGGTTCGCTCCTTTTGTCGGCGCGATTGTTATGCTATCGTGCGGCTTTATAGGAATAGACGATTTATGGAATTCGCTTACAGCGGATATGTGGTCGGGCTTTACGGGCGGAGCGTCGTCCAAGGTCAATCCGATAAAGATTTTGATTTTATTCTTTTCGATGACGTCGCTTTCGATAGTACTTGACGAATTGGGTTTTTTCAAATATCTTGCTTTGAAAACTCTGCAAAAAGCAGGTGACAGTCAAAAGAGGCTTTTTGTTCTATTATATCTGATTGTTTCGATTTTGACAGTTTTTACGTCAAACGATATAGTCATATTGACGTTTACGCCGTTTATATGTTGCTTTTGCATAAATGCTAAAATCGATCCTATTCCGTACGTTGTAGCCGAATTCGTTGCCGCAAACACGCTTTCTATGTTTTTGATAATAGGCAACCCTACTAATATTTATCTTGCGTCGAGTTACGGAATAGGCTTTTTGAATTATATTGCGGCAATGGCAATTCCGACTTTGATTGCAGGTTTGACCGCGTTTTTTATTTTGTTTTTGCTTTTCAGAAAGAAACTTGCCGAACCGATTGATAAATCGGCAGAAACGATTGAAATCGAAAATAAACCTATGCTTGTCATCGCTCTTGTACATATTACGGCGTGCATTTTGCTTTTGGCAATTTCCGATTTTATCGGAGTAGAAATGTGGTTTTTGACGTTGTGTTTTGCCGTTTCGCTTAATATTTGTTCGCTTATTTGCTTTGCTGCGCAAAAACAAAAACCCATAGTTCTATGGACGGCGATAAAGCGTATACCTTGGTCGCTTGCGCCTTTCGTTTTATCTATGTTCGTGATTATTTTGTCGCTTGAAGCGGGTGGCGTCACCGAAAAACTCGCCGTTTTGCTTTCGTCGGGCGGTAGCGACCTTAACATTTTAAGTTTCGGACTTAGCGGCGCATTGGTAGCAAACCTTGTGAACAATATTCCGATGAGCGTTTTGTATTCGTCTATGGCGGCAAGCGGAAAGATGGGACTTATGGGCGTTTATGCGGCAATAGTCGGCTCTAACATAGGCGCGTATTTGACGCCGATAGGCGCATTGGCAGGCATAATGTGCATCGATATAACCGAAAAGAACGGCGTAAAATTCGGATTTATGACTTTTGCAAAATACGGGGTCATAACGGCAATCCCCGTATTGTTTGCGACTCTCGGGGGATTGTATCTTTCTTCGTTGTTCGTGTTATAAGCAAAAAGGCAGTATGAGCCTTTATCATAAACTTTTTAGAAGGTTCGATAAAAAAGTTTTACATTAAAAATTCGTGTAGACGGCTATTCGTTTAGATTCGGTTTGACGACAAATCGAATAACTCGAAAGTTAATTGTAAAGGCAATAGTAAAATATAAAAATATCTAAGTTTAAAAGTAACTATAATAGTAAAATATTTAATGTTAAAAAATAAAAGCAACGCTTAGCGTTGCTTTTATTTTGTACTCGTTTTTTGTTTTAATAATTTAACGCTTCATATCAAATGTTTGTTTTAATGATTTAACGCTTTGTGTCGAATGTTTGATTCGATGACTAAATGTTTTGTATAGACTTGTTTGTTCTGCGTTTAAGGTATTTATAAGTTTAAACTTAATGTACCTATATGTACCTATCGAATTTAATGCTTCGCTTCAAACGATGTTGTATAAAACGCTTTTCGATGTTGCATTAACGACGCTTTTATCAATAAACTTCTTCGGTGGTGTTAAGCTGGGTGCTGTTCATCGAAGCGAAATTGAAGCCATATTTTGCAAGAATAGCGTTTTCGGTTTCCGACTGTTTTGCGACGACCGCGTTATCCATTGGAATTCTGCCGTCTTTATGCAATTTTTTGAGATTAGAGTCGTTTGTTTTTTCGCTATGTTTGATATGTTTGTCAATACCTTTTATTTCGGCTTCGTACGCCTTTTTATCTGCGGAATCTAAAACCTTAAATGATTTTACAAGGTCGCCAAAGAGCGTTGCGCCCTTTTTAAGTCCTAAACTTTTATATGAAAGGGCTTCATAATTAAAGCCGTTTCGATAGTCGCATATAAAAGCGTCGTAGGCAAAGCACTTCAAAAGGTCGATGCCTGCGGCAATATCGCCGCCGTTGTATTTCGTGCTAAGTTCGTAAATAACTCTGTCGTTTTTCATAGTTTCCTCCTGTTATTCGATTTGCTATTAAAGCGATAGTTTTTATTGTGAAAAATGCGTTTATCGTAAGCTGCTACGCCGTTTTTAAAAACGCAAAGCAATATTGTCAGTTTAAGGCGAAGAACTTTTTGATAAGGTTTTGCGGAGTGAAAAGTTCGCCTTTTAAGCCTTCGGCTTCGTTGAACGTTTCGTGATTGCCGAGTTTTTCTTTCGACGAGTACATCAAAAACGGAACAGGCGTGCCGTCGTGCGTTCTTGTAGAAATCGGGGTGAAGTGGTCGGGCATAACGAGCATAGCCAAATCCGAACCCTTAAACGCCTTTAAAATTGTTCCTATGATTTTTTCGTCAATCAGTTCGATAGACCGTTTCTTGCCGTCCACGTCGCCTTGGTGACCGCATTCGTCGGGAGCTTCGAGATGAATGAAACAGAAGTCGCTTTCTTCTGCGAGAGTTTTGATTGCTGCCGCCGCTTTTCCATCGAAATTGGTATCTATTGTGCCTGTTGCCCCTTCAACGTCGATACTCTTCATTCCGCCGCCGATTGCGATACCCTTTAAAAGGTCGACTGCCGAAATCATTGCGCCGTCGATACCGTAACGCTGCTTGAAGTTTTCAAGTTTAGGGCGAGTGCCTTGTCCCCAAAGCCAAATACTTGTTGCGGGATTTTTTCCCTCTGCAATTCTTTTAAGATTGACAGGGTGGTTTTTAAGTATATCTTCCGACTTTTTCATAAGGTCGAGATAAAGCTTTGCGTTGTCGCCTTTCGGAAGGTAGTCTTTTATCGGTTTATTCGTAATATCGTGCGGTGGGGTAAGCTCTGAGTTTGTAAGGCCGTTTTTGCAGATAAGGCAATGGCGGTAGCTTACGCCTGCGTAGAATTTCAAAAGGTCGTTGCCGAGTTTTTCTTCAACTGCCTTTATAAGTTCGGCGGCTTCGGCGGTCGAGATTTCGCCGCTCGAATAATCTATCATGGTTTTTGCTTCGTAAGGCTCGTCGTCCGACAAAGTAACCACGTTACAACGAAGAGCAACGTCGCCCTTTTGCATATCTATGCCGAGCGAGAGCGCTTCGAGCGGACTTCTGCCCGTGTAGCACGCTTTTGCGTCATAGCCGAGCGCGGAAAGGTTTGCAACGTCCGAACCCGGTTTCATTCCTTTAGGAACAGTGTCCACTCTGCCGATAAGAGCGGTTTTTGCCATAATATCTATATTAGGCTTGTATGCTGCTTCGAGCGGAGTTTTTCCGCCGAGCTTGTCAATTTTAAAATCTGCCATTCCGTCGCATAAAACTAAAACGTATTTCATAATTACCTCGTTTATAATTTAACACGAAAACGGAGTTATGTAAATAATGAAAGATTAAATAGTAAAATAAATGACAAAAATTTTGGTTAAATTTGATTTTGTAAATGCTTTAACCGCAAATAGCGATTGCTTATAATACGTCGGCAAAGAGCGATTGTTGCTACAACGAGTGGGCGGTAAGCATTTTTATGGCTATCGACTTGTTCGCGTTCATTGGCATAGCGGGGCAGTAAAAAAGACGATTTTAGTTTGCTGGCAAGGTTTGTTTAGCCGATTAAAGAAAAAACGAACGATTTGCCTGTCGAAATAAGGCAAACCAAATCGAGCAGGATTACGATAGCGACTATATGAAGGACGTACACGACAAGCGTGTGTCTGCCGATAAAATTGACTGCCGTATTCCAGCCACCGTCAAGTTTCGGTAAAAGCGACTTTTTGTTTTTGTAAACGGTTTTGCCGATAACGACCCCCGTGAAAAAAAATGACGCGTATGGAACAAACGGGAAGAAGTCGGCAGGAGAAATTTCAAATTGTGAGAATTGCGTGTGACATTTAAAGTCGATAAAGTGCAGTCCGTCAAAATATTTGGTAGGGAACAAATAGCCAAGTTCGATCGGAAGATTTTTTGGCGGCGTATAATAAAAAAACAACGCAAGAGTAACGAAACTAATTACGGCGCAAACGCACACGTTTATTAAATCGCCGAACTTAACTTTCTTGAGAGCAAATTCCATAATGGCATAAATTATGATGCAAGTTGCAAGGAAATTCAAAACGCCGTAATTTACAAGGGCGTCCGCTCCTGCGAATTTCGATACGCCGAAAGAAATAAGCGAATAAACCGTCGCAATTAAAGCGAGCAATACGCCTCGTTTGAAGTTAGAACGCGACAGCGAGCATGAGATGCCGCAAAGCGCGAAAAAGAAAAATAAAACTATAACGTGAATATATTTTCTCGGACTGTCGTATAGGTAAAAATAACAAAAATCGACAAACGCTTGACCTGCTGCCGATTCGGTGAGAGCGTATCCGAAAATTTCGCAACCGAAAAAGAAAAGGTGGTCGAAAATCATCAGTATTATGCAAACGCCGCGCAAAAAGTCGAGTTCCCAAATACGCTTCGGCGCATTCAAAAACTCGTTTATTTTGTATCCGCAAAAGTCGCTTAGCTTTTCTTTCGTTATGTCAGCGTTTTGCGGATCGGGCTTAACCAAAACCTCTTTGTCGATTGTTTCCGATTTGTTTTTCAACGTCGTTTTCCGTCTTCCTTAAATTCCGTCGATACTTTTTCGAGTACGCCGTCAATTTCTTCGTAAAGGTCATATCTGTTTTCGTATTCGTATACGGTTATGCCGGGGTTTACTCTGCTTTTATAGATTTTAGGCGGTTCGGGCGCGCCTCTATGTCGTTTGCCCGTATATTCGACGACCTTTCCGTCTACGAAATACTTTTGAATTGGTTTTATAATGACATTGCGTATTGTAATTATGACCGCCCCTAAAATGCTGAGGCACAATCCGAATATGTAAAGGTTTCCGTCTACGCCACCGCCGAAAGGATTGAAACCATAGGCAAGATAAAGCGCACCGCCGAAAATCAAGCTCATTATAGGCAAATAAAGCCCGAAATAAACCACGACTTTTGCAACGACGGATAAGACGAGTTCGAGTACGCTCCATATAACGGAAAACACTTTGCTCGCTACAAATCCTAAAACACAACCGCCTTTCATAGCTATGATAATAACACCGCTAAGGCAAGTTGTCAAATCTACCGATTGTCGTAATTTATTGCTTAGCAAACGAAATTTCGATATTGACATAAACGAATAAGGCGTATAGAATAAACGTTGAGTGAACTATGACAATAAACGACGAAAGACTTGCGATAATTCCGAAGCCTACGACGCTTGAAAAAGCGGACGGTGAGTTCGTTTTCGGATTAAAAACGGAATTCGGTGAAAACGCAAGCGAATTTAAATATTTGTTCGATTTAAATTTTAATGGCGACGGCGGCGGAAGAATTAAAATCGTCATAGACGATAATTCCGATAAAGTCGCGAATAATACGGACCTGGGCGAAGACGACTTCGTTTCGGACGCCTATGCTTATGAATTGACAATCGGACGCGACGTGACGGTGCGCGGCACAAAAGCGGGTGCGTTTTACGCAATGATAACGCTTAAACAACTCGCGCTTTTAAACTTTGACGGGGCGGTGTCTAAAATACCGTGTTGCAAAATCGTCGATAAGCCGAGATTTAAACATCGCGGATTTATGATGGACGTTGCAAGGCACTTTTTCCCTTTGAGTTTTTTGTATAAAGTCGTAGACGCATTATCGCTTTATAAATTCAGCGTTTTGCATTTACACCTAAGCGACGATCAAGGTTTCAGATTCGGTTCGGAAAAATTTCCAAAACTTGTTAGCATAGCAAGCAAGAGAAGGGGGACGAGAAAAGACGGCAAGCCGATTGAAGGGTTTTACACTAAATCCGAACTTAAAGGGCTTGTAAAATATGCAAGCGAAAGGGGAATAGAGATTATCCCCGAAATCGATATGCCGGGGCATACGGGCGCGATTTTGGCGGCATATCCCGAATTATCTTGCACTAAAACCGAGAGAGAAGTAAGAGAGTATTTCGGAATAAGCGACAACATACTTTGCGCAGGCAAAAGCGGCGTATACGATTTTGTTTACGGCTTGCTTGACGAGCTAACCGAAGTGTTTCCGTCAAGGCTAATTCATATCGGCGGTGACGAAGCGTTGAAAGACGAATGGAAAAAATGCCCCGATTGCAAACGCATGATGCAGGCGTATAATATCGGCACGTTTAAGGAATTGCAAAGTTTCTTTTTGAATGCGGTGAATGTTTATCTCCAAAAAAAAGGCAGACAGGCAGTTGTCTGGAACGAGGCCGTATCGAGCGGCAAGCTCGGCGGAGTGGTTTGTCAATATTGGCTTGCGGGTAAAGACGGAAAGGGTGCGCTTGCGTATAGCGACGGCGGCGGAAAACTGATTGTTTCTAAATGTTCGCCGTTTTATCTCGATTATCCGCACGGAATGCACTCGCTCAAAGCTCTGTATGAATTCAATCCGATCTTAGACGGACTGACGACGACCGCCGTTAAAAACGTAATCGGTGTAGAATCGCCGCTTTGGACGGAACACGTCGAAACGGAAAACGACGCTTTCAAAAAAATGTTTCCGAGGCTTTTCGCCGTGGCGGAAAAAGGGTGGAGCAATTCGGAAAGAAATTTCAAAGATTTTGAAAGACGTGCGGCGGCAAACGAAAGAGTTTTAAAACTTCTAAAAATCGAGGGTACTACAGCCAAAGACGCAACGCCGCCAAAGGCAAAGGGCGCAATCGAAGCGATAAAATTCGGCGTGAGGGCATTTGACAAAACGGCATTTAAGTCATTTGTAAATATGCTCAAAATTAAAAACGACAAATAAAACGACAAATAAAAGTTAAACAAATAATTATAAACAAAAGATAAAATACGATTTTTTAATACGAATGATTGAAACGTTGCTTTGCAAAGTGTGTTAGTGCGAGCATTCATAAGAGTATTAAAAGACGTGTGTTTTAACAAATTAAACGAAGGTGAATATGAAAATAAAAAGACTTGCGATATGCGCGCATCCAGACGATGCGGAAATTTTTGCGATAAATGCAATAGCAAAAGGCGATTTTGCGCTTGTGGTTATGTCCGACGGCGCAGGCTGCGCAAAAGGAAGCGGCTATGAGAAAATGACAGCGGAAGAGCTTAAAGAATTGCGTGTGACAGAACAGCAGGAAGCGGCGGAAGTCGGGGGATATAAAAGGCTTTATATGTTAGGGTTGACTTCCGAAAAAGTGCGAGAAGGCGGCGAGAAAGTTGAAGCGATATTGTCGGAAATCATAGACGAAACAATGCCCGACGAAGTATACATTCACAATCCGTTCGACAGTCATCCTACGCATCTCGGCGCATTTTGGCGTGCGTTTTACGCGCTTAAAAAAGCAAATCACAAAGTGAAAAAACTGTATGCCTGCGAAGTGTGGAGAGGGCTGGATTGGTTTATCGGTGATGAAAAAGTTGCGCTCGATACGTCGGATACGGACGAAATTTCAGACGCTCTTATGGACAAATTCGCAAGTCAGAATGCGACGAAAAACTATAATCTCGGCGCAAAAGGCAGGCGCTATGCAAACGCCACTTTTAACGGGATTAGAGAAGCAAACAAGATGAAGTCCTTTAATTGGGCGCTCGATATGACGGAATATTTAGGCTACGACGACAACAGATTGATTGCTTTTATCGAGGACAGCCTTGAAGTATTTAAGCAAACCGTGCTTGAAAATACTTTTAAAAATATGAAATAGGTCAAAATTTTCGGGAAATTCGCGTCTTCTTTATTGAATAAACGATATTGGTTTTATTGATTAACCGACGCGGATTTTATCTGATAAAAGGCGTTTGATTTAGTCGAAAACGATATGATCTAAAGCCTTTTGGCGAATAAAAATATTGGTTTTTTAAAAAAAATTATAACAAAACAAGCAATAACAGCCAAACGTATAGATTGCGAACGGCTGTTTTTATTATGCCTTTATTTGTAAAAACGATGAAAAAATCACGTTAAAAGTTGCCCGAAACGGCAAAGCGGACGTTAAATTTTAATGTATATGAAGGCAGGAGCGGACCTAAAATATGCCGAAAAAGTTAGCGAAATCGCCCGAAAAAACAAGACAAATTCAAAAAAACTAAAAATGAAATAAGGAACAAAAGTCGCCGTAAATCGACGTAAAAAGTTTGAATAAGCGGCCTAAAACGGCTTGAAAGCAGCTTGAAAAGCAGCTTGAAAAACGTTTTAAAACGACTGGAAATTTGGCAAAACCGATGCGAAAAAGAGCGGAATTATGTAAAAATTTTGTCTTAAAAATCGACTGAAATCGGCATAAAAGGCGTAAAAAAATCGGGCAAAAATAAGCTCGAAAAACGTCTAAAAACTAACGAAAAACAAGGGCGAAACAGCGTGAAATTCAGCGAAAAAACGTTAAAATGTTGTCACCGAAAACGACAGAAAAAGACATAAAAAACAAGGCGAAAAACAGCTCGAAAATTGTTATAAAACAGCTAAAAAACATGGCGAAAAGCGAGACGAATCGGCAAAAAATGAAGCTTTTTGCGGCAACAATCGATAGCCGTTTTTTTTGCCGAAAACACCGAAGTTTCGACAAGAATTTTCGTCGAAAAGGCAGGAAAATCGCAAAAATCGCCCGATTGCCGCCAAAAAGGTAAAATTTGGCAAAAAAGGACAGTTGATTGACAAGTAAACCGAAATTGCCAATAAACGGACAGTTTTTTAAAAAAATGCGGTAAAAATACAGAAAGTTCCAAAAGAAATTAGGATTTTGTATTGACAGACTTTCGCTTGCACTTTAAAATAATTAATGTATATTATCATACGTGCGCCCACGCGCACACACGTGCGTACGCGTATATGCGTAAGGCACTAACAAGTTAGCGTTTAACGCAAGGGAGAAAGAGTATGAAAAGAAAACTCGTTTTGATTTTAACGGTTATTCTGCTCGCCGTAATAGTGGGGACTATTCTTACGGCGTGTGGCGAACAACCGCCGAAGATCAGCGACATCTATGAAAAAGAGGTCAATGCGTCTTCGAGTGAAATCACCAAAGCCTATGCTTGGAGAAAAATTTACAACGGCCTTTCGTCTATGGCAAAGGAGAGTGCGGATTCGTCGTACATGAATTTCGACACGACAATTTACTTCACGTTTTTGCGTGACGGTGTCGGTTCGACGTACTACGTAAGACTTGCCGGCACAATTGACGTGTACGACAACGAACACTCGAAATTCCTTTTAGAGCTTGGGGCGAACAAGTCGGCTAGCGACGGGGGAAAAGATAAGCCTATCTTGGGGCTTTACTATTTGAACGAACTTCTCTACGTCGATATGACGGCTATTTCGGGCGGTTCGCACGTTCTCAAAGCGGACGACCTCGATTTGGCGAAAATCACGAAAATCGTCAAATCGCTTACAAGCGACCTCGATATCATCGGCACGATTGACGGATTGTTAAAGACCGAAATTCCTGCTCTCGGAAAAGTGGAATCGGTTATTACGACCCTTCTTTTCGGCAAGTCGACTTTGACCGACCTCGGCGCGGGTGAGGAAAGAGTAGACGTTGAGCTTGCGTTCGGCAGTATCATTCCTGTCGCTATCGGCTTGGTGCAAAATATCCTTTCGGGTTACCAAGACGTGCTTTTGGTTGTCAAGAACGTTTTCGGTCTTGACCTTACGGACCTTAGCGCGCTTATTCCGAACCTTAGCGCAAATCTTACGGCATATTTCAAGAATTCCGAAATGTCGGGCGTTGACCTTAAAGCCGGAATTCAATACGATAAGACGCATTCCCCACAAAACGTCAATATCGAACTCGGTTTTACAACCGCAAAAATCGAAAATATTCAAACTGTCTCTCTCCCTGAATACATAGAAAAATCCGAAATGAAGGAGTTCTCCTTCACGACCGTTAGCATCGATGCAGACGTGTCGGTTTCGACTACAAACAACACAATTACCGTGGGCGGAGTTATCGACTCGCTCGGCTCGTTGCTTACGGGTATTTTGACGAAAGAAATGCAAGACCTTCTTGCAGAAAAACAAATCAACTTCGAAGGCTCGATTTACAAACTTGCCCTTACTATAAGAGGACAACTCAATTTTAAGGACAACGCAAAAACGAACATAGTGTTCGAAGCGTTCGGCGGCGTTTCGGCATCGCCACGTTTCGGCATTTACTACGTCGGTGCAAGCGAAACGCTTTATCTTGACCTTGAAGGCATTCTCGGCGCAGGTAGCCGTTACAAACTCGACAACTTCAATCTTATTCAGACAATCGACGACGCGATTATGGGAATGCTCAAAAAGAAAGAAGGCGCTACTACCGCGGCTTCTAACCTCGCAGAAAGCGTAGCGTCTGTTGTTTCGGAATATATGTCCTATGACTTCAACGACGGCACCGTTATGGATAAAGCCGCTCTTTACGAAATGGTCAAGGATATGATTTTGACGGGACAAGTCAAAGAAACTTACGGCGCGAACGGCGAGTACAAACTTGACAAAGCCGCTCTTTTAGACGCGGCAAACACCACCGTACTTTCTAAGTACACTCTCACGAGCGAAGCGTCATCGGCGGCTATCGACACGTCGAACCTTACGGCGATTATTGCGGAAGTCATTTCGAATATCGAAATCGTTATGGGCGAACAGGGATTGCTCAACCTTAAACGTTTCAACCTTGCTCTTACAAGCGGCACGTTGAACAAAATCGTAAAGATGTTCAACCCGAAAGCGGAGCTTCCTATTGATAACGCTTCTATCTCGCTTGAAAGAGACGAACTTACCGGTGCAAACTTCGTTTTGCGTGTAGGTCTTTCCGAACCGTTTGACGGTTTCAGCGCAAGAATCAGCGCAAACGTTTTCTACGGCAGCCTTACGACTATGAGAGGCAACAAAGAAATGTCGGAAGTTTTGAGTAACGTCGAAGCTAAAAAATCGAGCTATCTCGACCTTGCGAAAGACGACGACGGCAAGTTTAAGCTGGAAGAAATTTACGTTTCGCTTAAAGGCGAATTCGACCTTTACACGGCAAGCGGAGATTTCACCGACATTACGTACAAAGATATCGACGCAAAAACGACGATGCTCCTTCAACTTCTTATGAAGCTTGACAACACGACGCAAGATAAATTTGTGTTCAGCATCGAAGGAAATATCAATCTTAAAGATTTCTTGAAGAGCGAAGTGCATCTCAGCATTAGCAACGCTGTCAGCGGAGAAACGTACATCGACCTTTATTATATAAATAAAGTAATATATTTAGATTTATCATTCTATAACATCGCAAAAGTCAAAATCGACCTTACCGATTTTATCAAAGATAAATCGAACGAAGGCGAAACTACCGCCGAGGCGGAAACATCGGCAGTCAACATGGCAGCGATTATTGCGGCTGTAATTTCGGGCGCAGACCTTGGCGCGGACTACTTTGAAATTTATCTTGCAGGTAGCCTTGTTTCCGAATTGCTCAAAGTTTTAGGTCTTGGCGACAAACTTATTATCGGCAATACGGACTCTATGGTCGGCGGTTTGAGACTTAGTTTCGGGGACGGACTCAACTTCAACGAAATGAAAGTCAACCTTTACCTTTCGTCAGGTAACCGTATGGATATGAACTTTACCGTAAGCGACCTTACGGTTAAGGCGTCTATCGACAGAATGGAAGCTCCTGAGTATCGCAGACTCAGCGACGAAGAAAGCGCGACATACTCGGGAACGAGATATGCGAGAAAAACGACGGAAAACGGAAAACTTATCGGATACGTCGTTGACACAAACGGCATGTATTGCGAAAGCGGATATGCAAACTTTATGGAATCGCCGTATTTCTACGTCGGAATGAACGGGGAACTTAAACTTGACATTAAGGCAGGTCAAGTCGATCTCGATAAGGGCATTGCAGGACTTCTTAATACTTTGGGAATTGTTATCGACAGCCAAATCAAGTCGCTTGTCGTTGAAAACAACATTTACATTACTTACAAGTACGACCTTCAACTTTCGGCAGATCTTAGCCCGCTTGTGCAGTTCTTAAAGGATGAAAAAACTTACAACCAAATGGTTGAAACGGGTTCGATGTTTGCAAACAACAAGACGCAGTTTAAACTCAACTTGCAACGTTCTCTTGACGGCGGAACCAGCTATAAGACCGTTCTCGGGCTTTATTATATCGGCGGAATGATGTACGTCGACGTCGAATACTTGGGACTTGAAAAGATTGCTCTTGAAGTAAATCTCTTCGAACTTTTGATGCAAGTCATTCTCGGTAATAACTGGCTTAAATCGATTAAGCCTGCAAACCCTGAAGCGGGTACTACGGCAACAATCGACTTCGATACCAAATATACAGACAAAGACGGGAATATCAAAAACTATGATCTCGCAATTCTTCTTTCGGTCGCAATGTCCGATTCGAGAATTCTTGTCGAAGTTGCGGACGGTTTGACAGAACTTGTTCTCAATAAACTCGGTCTCGGATTTGCCGACATCTCGGCGTCGCTTGAACTTCGTTATAAAGATACCGATGAGGTTGTAGACGGCATAGTTACGCATTACGACAGCGCTCTTATAGGCTCGCTTGCAATCAAGAACGAAAAAGGCGAAAATATGATTTCCGTTTCGCTTGAACTTGACGCTCCTAAAGTCGAATTCTCACAAATCGATATCGAAGGTCTTGATAAGGCAATCGGCGAAGGTTACGTCAACGTCGCTTTGTTTAACGACGACGGAACAATCAATCTCGAAGGTCTTTATTTAGAGCTTAGCGGTTCGCTCGGCGCATACGCGTATCAAAGCGATCAGAACGCCGAGTCGGGTAAGTGGGACGTAGGCAGCTGGATAAAGAGCCTTTACACGACGGATTCTCCTGCTCTTGAAAGTTTGCTTTATCAACTCATGCTTGCGTTTGAAATTCCTGCTCAGATTAGCACCGAACTCGGATTTAAGATTTCGGCTCTTTTAAGACTTGATCTTTCGGGTATCAATATTAAAGAAAAGAAGTTTGACCTTAAAAACCTTATGAATATCGAATATATTCTTACCCACTCGGATCTCTCGATCGAAATTTGGGACGGAAAGGTCGGACTTTCTACGAGTAAGAAGGTGTTGGGCTTATACCTTGTATATCAAGGAACAAATAACTTCGGACGACCATACAGCACGCTCTTCCTTGATATCGATTTGGGAATTTGGCAAAATACCCACGTTATGCTTGAAGGTTTCGATATCGGCAAGGTTTTAGGTATGTTTGAAACCAAATACGATTTCGATATGGGCGTTGCTCTCGGTGATACAGAGACTTTTATTCCTAACGAAGTATTCGAAGGCGCAAAGAAAGCGGCAGACGGCAGCATTGTCGGTCTTAAAGTCGAAAGCGCAAACGAAACCGTTGCTACTGCCGAAATCGTTGACGGCAACAAAATTAAAGTAAACGGAAAAGCTAAGGGCGAAGTTGCTCTTACGGTTTCCTATACCGATGAAAAGGGAGCTACCGTAACCAAGAAAATCAAAGTTACCGTTGTAGACGCCATTTCTCGTGAAATCAAAGTAGGTGACTCTTCGAGAACGCCGTGGGTGCCGTTCAGCAACCCTACGGATAAGGTAGAAGTAGTTTCATCTGATAAAGGCATTGCAACTGCTACCGTTACGGCGGCAGGCGGCGTTATCGTCACGGCTAAAAAGGCGGGTTCGGTCACGATTACCGCAACCTATGCCGGATTGTCGAAAGTCATGTACGTCAAGTGCTATGTGCTTTCCGACGAAGCTGTAGGAAGCGAAGGTGAAGATACTACGGCATCTAACGATTCGCTCAATCTTCTCGCTGTCATTCTCGGCACGGGACTTAGCGCAATTACGCTTAAAGAAGATACCCTTCTTGTAAACTTCTCGTCAAAGTTTATTGCGGTCTTACTTGCACAATTCATTCCGTCGCTTTATCAAGTAAATCCTGACGGAACAAAGACGCTTAAACCTATGATCGAGCTTACGCCTGACCGTTCATACCTTTCGTTGAACACGGCAGCACAGGACCTCGAACTGTCTGTGGGCGTCGATCCGTTGCAGGTGACCTTGTCAATAAACAAACCTATCGTATCGTTCAACAGACAATCGATAGGCAAAGATATAAAGCGAACGGACTATATTGCGCTTCAAAACTTGTCGCAATTTAGCCTTAGCTTTGCTATCGACATTCAAGGACAACTTAAAAACTCACAAGAGGAAGAAAACGGCATTATTAAAATCGACAATTATCTTAAAGCGTTGGTTGCCGACCTTGCTCTTTCGTTCGGTATAAATATTAAGGAAGATATTTACCTTGACTTGTCGCTTGAAATAGAGGCAAGTATCAATACCGAAAGTAAAAACGACACTCAACTTTATCTCGTTCTTCGCGATAAGACTACGGGAAAAGTTTTGTTCGGTGTTTACATTTTAGGCACAGACCTTTACGTCGAACTCGGCGCGCTTAGCGACGACAACTTCGTTATGCACGATTTCGACATCGGTTCCATTGTCAGCGACACGATAAGCGGAATCATCAAAAAACTTACGACTTCCATTACGCAAGACGGCGAAGCCGAAACAACCGATGACGGCGCAAACAATGAAGATATTTCAAAGAAAGCTCTTGAAGTTGTTATGGCTTTGGCAAGTAAGGAAATATCCATAATGCTTGCGCAAAATCTTATAATTGCAATCATCAATTACGTTATCAACAACGGAAAACCTGAAGACCAACAAGTCGATATAAACACCGTTCTTGACAAAATGGTTGACGATAAAGGCAATGCGGTAGACCTCGGCTTGTCGGCGGAGTTTACGCTTGATACTTCAACACCGAAAATTCTTCTCGGACTCGATTCAAAGGTATTGTCGCTTAGTTTCTCCGTTGTCAGACCATATCTTGCAACGGGTGCGGCAAAAGACCGTTATGCCGAAATCGACGTTAACGGAGTAGATAACTTTATCGGTTACTACATCAAACAATCTAATACCGATATTTATTATAAACTTACTCGCGAAAACGTTTTTGAAAAGGTAGGCGATGTATTTAATCCGCTCACGGGTGACCCTATAAAAGCAGGCGACACCAATCCTTGGGTGAATTACTACGTTGAAATAGGTGGCGACAAATTGCCTATTTCGTTGCTCGACACTTATGAAAGATTGCAAAGTGTAGGCGAAAAACTCAGTGACGCTATCACGCGTCTTACTTCAGGTGTCGACAAAAACGGCAATTCGACACTCAACAACTTCGACGACAATCCGTGCATCACGTTTGCGTTCGATTTCTATTTCAACTACTCGCTTGACGCAACTTTTGTCAAGATGACGCAAACTCAAATCGCAACGGGCAGTGTTCCTAAGTCGGATAGATACTCGTTGGCATCGGACGGAGTACACTTCATTCAAGACGAAAACGGAACGTATCAAAGAGTGCCGAGAGAGTTCCAAGAAATTCTCGACGCTACTTTGAACCTCGATTTCATAAACAACCTTATAAAAGGTTTCTCGTTCGGTTCGGGCGCAAACAAAGTTTCGCTTAAAGATTTGCTTAAAACTATTGCGTTCAAATTCTACGTAGACGATATGGTCGATACGACGCTTATCCTTTCGCTTAAGGGCAACATCGATTTGCGTAAGCTCGGTTTTGAGAAAAACGGCGGTATCAGCGGCTTGGTGCTTAAAGATGTTCTCGGCAACTTCTCGCTTGAAAAACTTCTTACAGCGTGTGAATTCGGTATCGAACTTTCCGCTATGGATCGCAATCGTCAAGCTATCGCAGGAAAGACCGTAGGCATTTATCTTGTTGACAACTATTTGCTCTTTGACCTCAAAGGAATTGACGGACCGAGGGCAAAGATCAGCGCAGACCTTATCTTCGGTATGATCGGCGGAGGCGATAAGGAAGAAGCCGGCACGACCGATGGAGAAAAAGAACAACTTAAAGGCACAAAACTTGTTGCCGCTGTTTTGAACGCTATCGTCAAGACGGTCGTAGTAAAAGCAAAACTCAGAAGTGGCGCGACGCTCAAAACTTTCGAC
>JAQYCY010000138.1:0-2837 GCA_028724485.1 Bacillota bacterium
CCTTGAAAGAAAAATCAAGGAAAGGGTAATCGACAATCTTGCCGCAACGTTTCCTAAGGAACATTTCAATCCGACCAAAGTCCGCGACGTGCTTGAATTTATCGCAGGCGGACTGCTTGCCGCCTATATGCGTTGGCTTGGCGACAAACAATCCGAAACCTTAGAAGAACTTTGCATAACAATCGGCAAACTCGTCATCTACGGCGCAAAAGAGCTTGTTTGAATTTAAGTGAAAATTTAAACAGGCTTTAATTGCATATTATTGCATATTGCTTTAATTGGATATTGATTTAATTGGATATTGCTTTAATCGCATATTATATATAATATTGCGTTAAAAAATATTCTCTTATAAACCATATTGTAGTGTAAGTGATTATTTAGTAATGCGGTGTCAGAAATATTGTAAAAGCGATGTTAGTAATATGTAAATCGATGATAGTAATATTGTAAAAAACGCTCAACTATTTAGTTGAGCGTTTTTATATGCCTCGCCAAATGCGCTTGTTAAATGATGCTTGCCATAAGTCTAGATTTTTAAATTTAAATCATTTAATTTTTGGTTAAGTTATCGAACAAATAAAACTCAAAAGTTTGGCGTTTTGTTTGACATCGAAATTAAATAGCAATATAATTTCTATACTATGGCGTTTGTATAGCCAACTGGAGGGTTTATGGAACTTATTTTGAAAGACGGAAGCAAGATTTCCGCACAAGACAACATCAGCGCAATCGAAGCTGTTAAACTTATCAGCGAGGGATTGGCAAGAAACACGTTAGTTATCAAAGTCAACGACAAGTTCGTTTCGTTTGACGAAAAACTTAGCGGCGAGTGCAAAATCGAGGCGTTCACCTTTGCCGACGAAATCGGTCGTGAAGCCTATCGTCACACTTGTTCGCACGTTTTGGCGCAAGCCGTCAGAACGGTTTTTCCGACTGCGTTGTTTGCAATCGGACCTGCAATCGCAAACGGTTTTTACTATGATTTTGAGTTTAAGACTCCTATTTCTCAAGAAGACTTTGCAAAAATAGAAGCCGAAATGACGAAAATCATCAAGGCGAATTTCCCTATCGTCAAAAGCACAAAGACGAGAGCGGAAGCGGAAAAGTTTTTAAGACAAATCAAGCAACCTTACAAGGTTGAACTTTTGGGCGATATTCCTGAGGGCGAAGAAATTTCGTTCTATACGCAAGGCGATTTTGCCGACCTTTGCAGCGGACCGCACCTTAACAGTACGGGCAGAATTAAGGCATTCAAACTTACTTCGCTCACCGGCGCATATTGGCGCGGAAACGAAAAGAACAAAATGCTTACCCGTATTTACGGCACGGCGTTTGACAAAAAGTCCGACCTTGACGACTATCTCGTAAAGCTCGAAGAAGCCAAAAACCGCGACCACAACAAACTCGGTCGTGAACTCGGCATCTTTATGACGGACGAAAACGTAGGTAAGGGCTTGCCGCTTATTATGCCAAAAGGCGCAAGAATGATTCAAATTCTTCAACGCTTTGTCGAAGACGAAGAAGAACGCCGCGGCTATCTTTTGACAAAGACTCCGTCGATGACAAAGAACAATCTTTTCATCACAAGCGGACACTGGGACCACTATAAAGACAAAATGTTCTGGATGGGCGCAGAAGGCGAGGACGACGGCATATTGTGCCTTAGACCTATGACTTGTCCTTTCCAATTTACTATCTACAAAAACGGACTTAAAAGCTATCGTGATTTGCCTATCCGCTATGCGGAAACGGCGCAAGAATTCCGCAAGGAAGCGTCGGGCGAAATGCACGGACTTATCCGCATAAGACAATTCACTTTGGCTGACGGACACATTGTTTGTACCCGTGACCAATTAAAAGACGAATTTGCAGGCGCGGTAGACCTTATCAAATATCTTGCGACTTGCTTAGGACTTGACGACAACATATCGTTCCGTTTCTCACGTTGGGACCCGAAAAACGCCGACAAGTATATCGGCACTGCGGACGATTGGGAAAAGACGGAAGGCGCAATGAAGAAGATTTTGGACGACCTTAACATCGATTATAAGGAAGAGTGGGGCGAAGCCGCATTCTACGGTCCGAAACTCGACGTTCAAGGCACAAACGTTTACGGCAAGGAAGACACGCTCTTCACCGTTCAAATCGACTTTGCGTTGGCTGAGCGTTTCGATATGGTGTACGTCGACGAAAACGGCGAAAAAGTGCATCCGCTTATCATTCACCGTTCGTCAATCGGTTGCTACGAAAGAACGCTTGCTATGCTCATCGAAAAGTACGCAGGCGCATTTCCGCTTTGGTTCGCTCCTATTCAAGCAAGAGTTATGTCGCTTACCGACAGAACCATTGACAATGCAAAAGCCGTCGCCGACAAACTTCGCTACAACGGGTTCAGAGTCGAAGTCGATACAAGAAGCGAAAAAATCGGCAAGAAGATAAGAGAGGCTCAACTTGAAAAAGTTCCTTATATGCTTATTATCGGCGACAAGGAAGCCAAGCAAGGCGTTGTTGCGGTTCGTTATCGTTCGGAAGGCGACCTCGGAACTATGACGCTTGACGACCTTATGGCAAGAATGAGCGAAGAAGTCAGAACAAAAAAGAACAACTGATTTGAAAACGAACAACCGATTTTAACGCAAAACCGATATTTCTAAGATAAAGCGGCAAACGACAATCGACTTGCAGAAAAATCGATATGCCAAAAAACGTAGCACGGCTAAAAAAGCTATGCTAAAAAGTGTAAAATAAACCGTTAAAAACGTGTGAAAACGTTGAAATATCAAACAAAACACGATAAACATAGCAAACAAAATCGTTAAAACGTGTAAACAAAA
>JAQYCY010000139.1:0-7769 GCA_028724485.1 Bacillota bacterium
TGCAATTTGCTCTAAAGAATTGCCTAAAATCTGCATATGGTCAAACCCTATTTCGGTTATCACTGCAAGCAGTTTGTTTTTTATTACGTTTGTTGCGTCAAGCCTTCCGCCTAACCCTGTTTCTATCACGCACAAGTCGCAACGATTTTTAAAAAAATACATAAACGCCACGGCGGTTTCTATCTCGAAAGCCGTTGGTTCTATTCCGCATTCGGATAATTCGTCCGCAGCTTTTTTAACGACTCCGAACAATTCGGCAAGCTCGTCGTTTTCAATATTATTGCCGTTAATCATAAATCTCTCGTTGTATGAAAACACGGAAGGCGAAGCGTAACTTCCCACTTTATAATCTGCGCACCGCAAAATTGAGGACAAATATGCAAGCGTAGACCCTTTTCCGTTAGTACCCGCTATATGAACAAATTGAAGTTCTTTTTCGGGATTTCCCAATTTATCGAGAAGTTTACGCATCGTATCGAGACCATATTTGCTTCCGAATTTGCTTTTTTTAGTTATATATTCTACCGCTTCATTGTAATTCATAACTGCCTCGCTACTATTTTATCACAAACTTTGTATTAAGCAAACGATTGCAAGACAATTTGAAACAGTTATCGAAAATTATGCCGAATCTATACGACTTTATCGGTTAAAACGTCTTTAATAAATATCTTTTTGCAACGTTTAAAAAAGGCGATAGCTTTAAATACGCACGTTAAAAACAAAACGCGACAAATTGTTTGCTATGCAAATTTATAATTGCATAATGTTTATATGTGTGTTAAAATTTTTCTATAATTATATACAAAGGTATAGGAATAAAAAGTGTCGTTTTCAATTTCAGCAGTCGATACAAACAATCCGTGGATGTATTTATTATACGGCATTATAGTTGCGTTCGTGTTGACTCAATCAATCGTTTATTTGGTTAAATCGTTAAGAAGAGCAAAACAAATCAATATGGATATGGGCAAATTAAGAAAGGTCGTCTCTTCTTCGATTATGTTTTCCATATTACCGTCTATCGGCATATTTATAGGAATAGTCACGCTTGTCGGAGCTATCGGCATCGCCTTGCCTGCAATAAGGCTTTCTATAATCGGCGCACTTCAATATGAAACTTTGGTAGTTGATACGGTTGCAAATCAATTTACCGGTTCGAGCAACGGAATTGCTTCGATTATCGGAAATATCGATGCAAGTACGTTTGTTACGATTGCCGCAGTTATGACCGTAGCCATAATTTGGGGGCCCCTTTTCTGTCTCTTCTGTTACCGCCGCCTTCAACCGAAAATGCTGACTCTCGCTTCCAAAACGACGGGAAAAGACGATTCGATTTTCGGAGCGGTATTCGTCGGTATGGTTTTAGCTTACATCTCGGTTGCAATCGGTCAATTTACGGGAGCCGCCACAAACGTTGCAAGTTATTACAACCTTATTGCCGTCTTGATTTCTGCCGGACTGATGTTCGTTTTCGATATACTCATTACCCGTTGCAATCAGAAATGGCTCGAAAACTTTTCGCTCGCCCTTGCTATGATTGCCGGAATGGGCGTCGTTGCAATCATAAGTTATTTTAACCCCGACGCCTACGCTGCACTTAAAAATGCCGCAATAGGTATTATTTCTTAGTTTTAAAGGTGACGAAATGAAGAAAAATCAAAACTTTTTAACAGCCACTTGCGACGTCAACGTTGCAAGTCAGATGATAAACAAAAACCTGCATAAACAAGGACAAATCTGGACGGCAATCGCCTTAATCGTGATGTGCATGGTGCCGGTCGGAATGTCTATTATATATAAAACCACTCTGAACTGGAAATTGTTTTTTACTTGCGTAGGACTTTTGATTTATTACCTTCCTATGGGCATTGGAGAAGTTTTTACGTATAGCTATATGCTCGGCGTAAACGGAACCTACTTAGCTTTTGTAACCGGAAATTTATCGAACCTTAAAATACCTTGCGTTGTCAATGCGGTAAACATTGTAGGAACTAAAGTCGGCACGGAAGAACACGAAATTGCCTGTACCGTTTCCATTGCGGTATCGTCGATAGTCACCGTCGTTGTTATTTTGATAGGCGTAATCGCTCTCGCTTTTTCCGGATTGGGCGATTGGCTCAATTCGGCACAAGCCGCTTTCTTAACTCCTGCGTTCGGAACGGTTGCCTTTGCCCTTTTCGGAGCATTAGGCGGTAAATATCTCGTTAAATATCCGAAAATTGCAATCTTTCCGTTTATCATTATGGTAGCTCTCACGGTTACTTTCAACCTTATCGGTAAAGGCGGCATGGCTCAGCCGGCGACCTTCATCTTCGTAGGCGTAGTCCTTTGCTTCATAAGTGCAGTCGTTTGGCAAAAACGCGACGCAAAGAAAAAAGCTAAGCAAGAACTTATAAATCTTGCCGCAGCTGAAAGTTTGAAAGACTCGGCTTCGTCCGAAACCGTATCTTCTAATGATTCGTCCGAAACCGTATCTTCGAATGAATCGTCGGCTACGGCAAATATGTCGGCAACCGAAGAAACAGCCGAAAACAATCAATCTGAAACCGATTGACAATCTAAACGCTTACAGTCGCTTTGAATCGGTCTAAGCGTTAAAAAACAAAACAACGTAGCTAAACGACTAACAACAGTTAGTCGTTTAGCGTAGATAATGAAAGCGTAGACTTAGGAGATTAAAATGGAAAATATCATTGATATCAAAAATCTCGACAAAAATTTCGGTGACGTGCATGCGGTAAACAACCTTTCGTTTCACGTCAAAAAAGGCGAATTGTTCGCATTTTTGGGCGTAAACGGCGCAGGCAAATCCACCACTATTTCTATTATGTGCGGAACTCAGATCAAAGACGGCGGCACAGTGCTTATCGATGGTAAGGACGTCGAAAAGGATATGAAAGGCATAACCGAAGAACTCGGCGTCGTATTTCAAAATTCCGTACTGGACAACGTGCTTAACGTCCGCGACAATCTTTTGTCAAGAGCCAGCCTTTACGGCATTTACGGCAAAAAAGCAAATGACAGAATCGCAGAGCTTGCCGAGCTTCTCGACTTTAAAGACCTATTAAAGAGAACGGTAGGAAAGCTTTCGGGCGGTCAGAAACGACGTATCGACGTTGCAAGAGCAATTTTACATAAGCCGAAAATTTTGATTCTCGACGAACCTACCACGGGACTTGACCCACAAACGAGAAAGATTCTTTGGGAAGTCATCGATAACTATCGTAAAACGGAAAATATGACTGTATTTTTGACTACTCACTATATGGAAGAGGCGGCAGACGCAGACTACGTCGTCATATTGGACAGCGGTAAAATTTCTGCGGAAGGCACGCCGCTCGAACTAAAAAACAAATATACGGGTGACTTCGTAACCGTCTACAACGTTGACGAAGAAAAAGTCAAAGCACTCGGCTTGCCTTATGAAGAAATAAGAGACGCTTTCAGAATCGCCGTCAAAGACACGGTCGAAGCGAGAGAGCTTGTCACAAAGCACAAGGACTTGTTCTGCGACTTTGAAATAACAAAGGGTAAAATGGACGACGTCTTTTTGGCTGTTACGGGCAAAAAGCTCGAAGGAGGCAATTTATGAAAACTTTTTGGGCTTTAACGGTCAGAAATATCAAAATGTTCTTCAAAGACAAAGGAATGTTCTTTGCGTCGTTGATTGCGCCGATAATATTACTGCTCCTTTACGCAACGTTCCTTGCGAAGGTTTTCCGCGACAGTTTCAATAACGCCCTGCCTGACGGATTTCAAGTTTCGGACGCAATCATAAACGGCACGGTCGGCGGCGAGCTTTTCTCGTCTATACTCGCTGTTTGTTGCGTAACCGTTGCTTTCTGCTCTAACCTTCTTATGGTTCAGGACAGAGTAAACGGCTCGAACAAGGACTTTCTTATTACTCCGACTAAAAAATCGACGATTGCAATCGCTTACTATGTCGGCTCGTTCCTTACAACGCTTATAATCACCGTCACCGCAACGTTAGCTTGCTTTATTTACCTTGCAATAGTCGGTTGGTACTTGTCTTTCGGCGACGTTATGCTCATATTGGTCGACGTAATATTGCTTACAATGTTCGGCGTTGCGCTTTCGTCAATCGTAAACGTCTTCCTTTCGACAAACGGACAAGCGTCGGCGGTAGGCACGATAGTTTCTGCGGCATACGGCTTTATTTGCGGCGCATATATGCCTATTTCGAGTTTCGGCACGGGACTTCAAAAATTCCTTTCGTTGCTACCGGGAACCTACGGCACGTCGCTTATAAGAAACCACGCTTTGAACGGCGTATATCGCGAAATGGCAGATAAAGGCTTTCCGTCAGAAGTTATCGAAGGCATAAAAGACAGCGTAGACTGCAATCTTTATTTCTTCGGACATAAAGTCGAAATTTGGACTATGTATCTCGTTCTAATTTTGACGATTATCGTTTTAATCGGAATTTACGTTTTAATCAACGTATTGCTTAAAGGCAAAACCCCGCAAATTCATTTCAAAAAACACCGCAAGACGCAAATGGCGGCAAATACGCCGAATGGTTCAGTCGAACTTAACAAAACAAACAGCGTTACAGGCAAATTGCCCGAAACGGCAATAAGTTCGGAAACAATAAAAAATGTTGAAACGAAAGTCGAAGAAAAGGTCGAAGAAACGGCAAAGAAATAGTTTTCGTTCGATTTGATTTAAAATGCATCGAATAACCGAAAATAGCTGTTTCTTGCAAAACAAAATTAAATATGCATATCAAAACAAAAACGACTTATTATTTAAGTCGTTTTTGTTTTTTAAAGATAATTCATCAAACGCTAAAATCCAAACGAACTATGTCAAAAGCAACATAGGTGTTTAAATAAGTGTTTAAAAAGGCATTTCATCAAACGCAATCGTATTTGATTTCGTCGGCGGGTTTAAATAAGTGTTTAAAAAGGCATTTTATCAAACGATAAAATGCCTTTCATAATTAAATTTAAAATTCATCACTATTTCAATAACGCTTCTGAACTTTCGTCCATAAACTTTTGCTATCAGTCAAACTTGATTGCTTTAAGTTTTGCGTTACATTCTTTGACCATATCGATAGGGAATTTGACTTCCTTACGGTCATACGTTATAAGTCCGTTGATTTCTTCTTCGACGTCGCTGACTTGCGTATATACGCTTGCGGCAAAGCCTTTTATAACTTGCTTGTACAATACGTTTTCAAACAAATTTTTAAATGCTTTTGCGAGCTTTTCGTCAGTGTTGTAAATTCTGTAACCAAACGACTTGTTAGGGCTGAAAACGTGTCCCTTCTTCTTGTGGCTGTATCCGCCGAATTCGGACAATACGACTACTCTGTCGTCTTTCGGAGCTTTAACCGGCGTAAAATAGATGTGAAGGCTCTTTAAGTCGCTTGTATTTTTGCCTTGATCGTGCCAGCCGCTTACCGAGTCGATAATACGAGTGCTGTCATAGCTCTTCAATATTTCGGTTGCCTTTACGCTTTCGAATTGTCCCCAGCCTTCGTTGAACGGAACCCACGTTCCGAGCGAAACTACGTTTTTGAGATAATTGAAAGTAACGTCAAGTTCTTCGTAATATTCCTTTCTGCTCTCTTCGTTTGCCCTGCCAAAACGCTTGTAGTTCCGTTTCGTATCTTTAAGGTGGAAGCCGAGGAACGGAAGCAAGCCGATTATCGAAAACTTATACTTCTCGCCGCCCGAAACCATATCTTGCCAAACTATCATTCCGAGTTTATCGCAGTGATAGTACCAGCGAAGCGGTTCGATTTTTATGTGCTTACGAAGCATATTGAAGCCCATTTCTTTCATAAGTTTGATATCATATTCCATTGCGGAATCGGTTGGCGGAGTAAGCATTCCGTCCGACCAATAACCTTGGTCAAGCAATCCCGTTTGATAATAAATCTTGTTGTTGAGAGCAAGTCTCTTCTTGCCCTTTGCGTCAACCATAATCGAGAACTTTCTCATTCCGAAATATGACTTGACAACGTCGTCGCCGACCTTGATTTCGAGGTCGTAAAGTTTAGGATTTTCAGGCGACCAAAGTTCGAAGTTTTCAAGTCCGATTACGGCAACTCCGTCTTTTGACGTACCGCTTGCGATTTCCTTTCCGTCGTCGAACACTTTGACGGTTGCGTCCTTATCGGCAACGACTTTAACGGTAACGGTTTTGTCGTCGATGTTCGGAATAATCGTCATATCTTTAAGATAAACTTTCGGAACGCTTTCAATCCAAACCGTTTGCCAGATGCCCGATTGCGGCGTATACCAAATTCCGCCGTTCTTCAATGCTTGTTTAGCTCTTGTGTGGTGTTCGGTATCCGTCGGGTCGGTTACGACAACCGAAATGACGTTTTTGCCTTCTACTATTGCGTCGGTTGCGTCAAGCGTAAACGGAGTATATCCGCCACGGTGCGAACCGATTTCCTTTCCGTTAATTTTAACGTGACATTCAAAGTCAACTGCGCCGAAATTGATAAAAGTCTTTCCTTTTATAAAACCGCTCGGAACGTCGAACTCTCTTTCATAATAAAGAACGTCGTCAGGCTGCGCAATCACTGCGTCAAGGCCACTTAAAAGGCTCTCAGGCGAAAACGGAACGAGAATTTCCTTGTCATAGCCCTTAAAGCCGTCTTTTGCTTTTTGCATGGCAAACTTCCATTTGCCGTTAAGATTTATGTAACTGTTTCTTTCAAATTGCGGACGAGGATATTCGCTGAGCGGAACTTGTCCGACTTCATCGTAAAACTTTGATTGAAGACGAACTCTGACGTTTTTTGACTTGCTCTTGATTTCCTCTTGCGTGGATAAAACTTTTTTGCTCATTATCTCATTATGTTCTCCCTTATTTATATTAAAAATATTTTATCATATAATAATTCTTTGCGCAATATTATTTTAAAAAATCGGCTTTACATTTAACGCCTTATAATGTATACTTGTTACGAGGTGAAAGAATGAAATTTATTATTGCATCCGACTTGCACGGAAGCGCGACAAGCGCAAAGCGTATAATAGAAATAGCAAACGGACAACCGCTCATTTTGCTTGGCGATATTTACAATCACGGACCGAGAAATCCGCTGCCTGACGGCTATGCCCCAATGAAAGTTGCCGAATTTCTCAATTCTTACAAGGGTAAACTTACCGTCATTAAGGGCAACTGCGACAGCGAGGTCGACCAAATGATTTCGGATTTCACTTTCCAAGACTATCACGAAATCGTAACCGACCGTTCGTTCTTCTTCTCGCACGGACATAAGTTCAATATGGACACACCGCCTGCCCATCTCAAAAAGGGCGACGTTTGTTTCTACGGACACTTGCACTATCCGTTCATAAAAGAAGTCAACGGAGTTTACTTCATCAACAGCGGCTCTTGCTCGTTGCCTGTGAATGACAGCCCGCTTTCGTACATCATTCTTGACACGGCTGCCGACACCATTACGATTTACGATTTCGACGGAAACGTCATTGACGAATTGGATTTCAAAAAAGTCGAAAAGAAATAATCGCAAATCACGGTTTCGCCAAAAGGCAAATCGCCGAAACAATATAAGGTAACGCCTATGGCGTCCTATAAAAATTAATAATCGCTGGGGGTGACGACTTAGTCGTCTGAGATTAAACCCTTTGAACTTGATTGAGTTTGAACTCACGAAAGGAAGCAATTCGTCCTCTGAGTTCAGGGGACTTTTTCTTTTTCGGGTTAGCGGAAGGAGACAAAATGGACTTGAAAAATTTTCAGTCGCTATCAACCTT
>JAQYCY010000140.1:0-7642 GCA_028724485.1 Bacillota bacterium
TATAAAGAATAGCGGCAGGAAAAATCAAAAATATTCTTACGACCGTAATCTTAGTTGCTAAATTCATTTAACCCTCCCAAGCAAGTCCATTCCTATTCTGCCCGTAATTTCAACGGAATATATCTCGCCGACGCTAAGCGGTGTTTCGGACGTAAAACGAACGACGTTGTCTATGTCGGGAGCTTGAAATTCCGCTCTGCCGACAAACATCTGATTGTCGTAATCTATATCTTCGTAAAGCACGTTTACGGTTTTTCCCACATAGCCGTCAGCCGCTTTCATAATTATGCGTTCTTGAAGTTCTCTTAAAGACTCGCATCTTTTTGCCTTCACGTCGTCGTCGACTCTGCCGTCAAGTTTTTCGGCAGGCGTGCCTTCTTCAAGCGAATACTCAAAAAAGCCTGCGTAATCTATTTCGTAATCACGGATAAAATCGTAAAGCTCTTCAAATTCTTTTTCACCCTCAGACGGAAAACCGACAATAAACGAGCTTCTGATTTTTATGCCCTTTGCCTTAATCTTATTGACAAGATTTTCCGTGTACTCCTCGTCGGTGTGCCTTCCCATAAGTTTGAGCAGTCTTGAATCGATATGTTGAAAAGGAACGTCCATATATTTTGCGATTTTTTCATTGTTTGCAACGTAATCGATAAGCTCGTCGTCAACCATTTCAGGCTCTAAATACATAAGCCTTATACGATAAAAATCGAATTTGGAAAGCTCGTCTAAAAGAACAGTCAAGCTCTTTTTGCCGTAAAGGTCTGTGCCATAACGAGTTACGTCCTGCGCAACCAAAATAAGTTCCTTTACGCCTTCGTCCGAAAGCGATTTAGCTTCGCCAACTAAATCCTCGATCTTCTCCGAGCGATATTTGCCCCTAATTGACGGAATGGCGCAATATGTACAATGATTGTCGCACCCGTCGGCAATTTTCAAATAAGCATAATGATAAGGCGTTGTAAGCACACGTTTTGAGCAATATTTATCGAGTGAGCAATACAATTTGTTTTCGCTTACGGTCAAACCGTCGAGATAATCGCAAAGCATATCGTAGTCACCCGTTCCCAAAAACAAATCGACTTCGGGAAGCGCTTCTTTCAAATCGCCTTTATAGCGTTGCGGCAAACAACCCGTAACGACGATTTTCGTTCCGTTTTTCTTTTTGTACTCGACTGCCGAAAGTATTTCGTCGATTGATTCCGTTTTTGCGCTGTCGATAAAAGCGCAAGTATTTACAACGATAACGTCTGCATCGTCTTCACGGTCGACAAAAGTATGCCCTCTGCCTAACAGCCTTGCAAGCATCTTTTCGGTGTCTACCCTGTTTTTATCGCAACCTAACGAAATTGTTCCTATTTTCATAACTTACCTTTTGCAGAATAAATATAACATAGTTTTGAAATTTCTCAAACAAAATAAGCTAAAATTTAATGCCGATTCAAAAACAATTTAAATCACGACTTAACCGCTTGTTAAACTTAGGCACCAAAAAAGCCACTGCAAGCAGTGACTTTAAATTGTTTTTTCATCACTCGTTTTCGCCTTCGAATTCGGCAAGCAAATCATCGTACTCCTCTTGCGTTATGGTGACAGGTCTTGCGCCGTTCGGCTTGCTCGGAGGACCGAAATAACCCATTCTTTCGATTTGGTCATAAATCTTTCCTGCCTTAGGGAAACCGACGCCGAGCTTTCTTTGAAGCATAGAGATGCTGAGCGGAACTCCGTCAAGCCCTATGCGCAAAGCGTCGATAAGCTCTTGCGTAATTGCGCTTTGTTTCTTGCCGCCGTTATCGGCTTGCGGTTCTTCTTTTTCTTCTTCCTTGTAAATTTCGTCCTTAATTTTGCTGTCGTAAATGCAAGTGTTATGCTCTTTAAGGAAATCGACAACCGCTTTAACTTCAGGCGTATCGATAAATGCGCCTTGAACACGAACGCTGCTCTTCATCTTAGGGTTCATATAAAGCAAGTCGCCGTCACCGAGCAAGTTTTCCGCTCCGCCGACGCCAAGCACCGTGCGGCTGTCGCCTTGCGTAGGAACTCTGAATGCGATACGGCTCGGAAGGTTGTTTTTAATCGTACCCGAAACAACGTCAACCGATGGTCTTTGCGTTGCGCAAATAAGGTGAATTCCGACCGCTCTTGCAAGTCTTGCCAAACGGTCGATGCAGTTTTCAACCGTTTTACTACCCCTGTCCATAAGCTCGGCAAGTTCGTCGATAATTATGATAATTCTCGGCATAGGGATAAAGTCGTCTTGCAACTTGCACGCATTGTATTCTTCGATATCGCGATAACCGTTCTTGTTGAAGAAATCGATACGGCGTTGCATTTCGTCGATGCTCCATTGAAGAGCCTTTATAGCTTTGTCGGCATCGTAAATAATGTCGTCCAAAAGCAAATGCGGAATGCCCTTGTAAATCGAAAGTTCGGTACGCTTAGGGTCAATCATGATAAATCTTACGTCGTCAGGCGATGCGTGATAAAGCATACTTACGATAAGCGTATTTATGCAGCAGCTCTTACCTGCGCCCGTTTGACCCGCAACCAACATATGAGGAAGATTGCGGACTTCGCAAACGTAGTTTTTGCCGTAAATATCTTCGCCTAACGCAAACGAAACAGGCGATTTTGCGTTTTCAAATTCCTGACTACGCAAAATACTGCTGATTCTGACAAGGCGTCTGTTTTTGTTTGACACTTCAACGCCTACGAAGTTCTCACCAGGGATAGGCGTCAAAACCTTAACGCTTATTTCTGCCATCTTCATAGCAAGGTCGTTTTCAAGAGATTGCAACCAGTTTATCGTCTTGCCTCTCGGCATTTCTTCGATTGTAAGTCTGAAAAGCGAGAATGCAGGTCCGCAAACAACGTCGAATATCTTTGCTTTTACGTTGAAGTACGCAAGCGTTGTGATAAGCGCTTCTTTCTTTTCTTCGATGTCTTCGCCCGGACCCGTTTTTATTTCGGGCGGAATAAGCAAATCGATAGGCGGAGCAACGTAAGGCGCGCGCGGTTCGGTTTTTTCAATCGATTCTTCGATTGTTATTTGCGCCGTTCTGACTTTCGGGTCTTCAGGCTTATTTCTCTTTCTGTTGCGACGCTCCAAATATTTTGCTCTTTCGGCCTCTATTCTTTCGGCTTCGAGTCTTTCTTCTTCCTCTTCACGAAGGAAATCTTCGTTTACGTTTTTATTAAATTCGTTTTGCGGATTGCTTGCGCTTTCGAAATTATCGGCATAGCCACGATTTTGGACGCTAGTAGCATTAAAATCATGAGACATAGCGTTGCCGCTGTTTTGCGTCTCGCCGAACGACGACGGGTCTCGTCTTAGCGAGTTTCCGCCTCCGAATCCGCCGATTGTGCCTGCAAACGCTCCAAAGCCGCGCTTCGCTTTCTCTTCGGCAGAAATTCCGCTTCCGAGTTCGCCGACCGAACGCCACATGCTTCCGCCGCTTTGCGACTGAGTATTGCCCGAATTCGACACTATTCTGTTGTCCGACGGATTAGGTTTCAAAACTTCTGCGTTTGCTCTTGCTCTTTCTACGGCGTCGTTATATTCGCCGAAATTGAGTTTTTGAGCAACCGCTCCGTGTCCTTGTTCACTGCGAACGCTTTCAGCCGCAGTTTGTTGTTTTTGTTCTTCCGCCGCTCTCTTTGCGTTGCGTTCTGCCTGACGACGTTTAAGCTCTTCCATACGTTTAAGCCTATCGCGCTTTGCTTCGTCGTCTATGCGGCGCACTTCAGCTTCGGCATTAAGTCTTTTGCCGCGTTCATAATCGGGAGCGAAAGTCTTTTCAGTTCCTGCGGAATTAGGGTTCGAATATACGCCCGTCGTCGGATTGAGCGCAAAACTGCTCGATTGAAGCGGTTTGAGTTCATCCGTTTTAATTTCCGTCTTAGGCTTTTCTTGAACAGTTTCAGGCTGTCCGACCTGCGTAGGAACGACTTGAATCGGTTGATAAACTACGCTCGGCGAAACAACCGGCACAGGCTGAATAGGAACGTAGCCGTTCGGCGTCCAAGTAAAGTTTGTCGCGCCGAAATTCGTCGGTTGCGGATACGGACTGAACGGTTGAGGCGAAGGCGCAATCGGTTGATAAGGATTTACGTTTGCTCCGTAAGCCGAATTTCCGTAGCCGTTATTTAAGCCGCCCTGCATTCCGCCGCCTATTCCGTTATTATTGTAACCGTCGACAGAGCGATAGCCGTTATTTGCGTTATTATAGCCGCCATTGTTATAGCCGTTTTGTTGCGGCACGTTTCCCCTATCGTATTGATTATGCATAGGGTTGCCGCTCATTTGATTTGACTGATAATTATTATATTCGTTTGCATTTCGGTCATAGCCATGGCCGCCGTGCGTCATTTCGCTCCACGTTTGTTTTGCGTCGCCGAACAAGTTAGCGGCAGGTTGATTGAGATTGTCCGCAAAACTGCTGCCCTTTTGAGCATATTGCGACGCAACGCTTTGATAGCCGTTAGGATTGTTATTTGTAGAATTCAATCCGTAACCGCCGTGATTTTGCGTTTCTTCATAGCCTCGGTTTCCGTTTTGACCATATCCGTTATTTACTGCGTTTACTCCGCCGTTCGAACCGTTAAAGCCGTAGGCAGGAGCATTTTGTCCGTTTCTTTGCGCTGACAAATGCTTGTCGTTGAAATTCTTAACGTCGGCAAAACTGTTTTCCGATTTTTCGCCCCTATATGCGTTTACGCTGTAATATCCGTTCGGGTTATCCGATTGCGTAAGCGGTTTCGTTTCCGCTGTGTAAACGTCGTTTTTATGCGACGGAATGAATGCAAAGCCCGACGGTTTCATTTCGTTTTGAACGGTTTTCGGTTGTTCGGTTTGCATAGCTGACACGTTATTTACGCTCGGTGTGGCAGGTTGCGGTTTTTGCTCATTTTGCGTATTTACAAAAGTCGGCGTTTGGTTTACATAGCCTTGCGTTTGACCGCCCTGTCCGTTTGCGCTATAGTCGAATTGAGATTGTCTTATCTTCGAGTTTTCTCTAAAAAGCTCTCTCTGTTCTTCTTTGAGCTTTTCAAACTCTATTGTGTTTTTAAGGTCGTTCTTGATTTCGTTTGCGTTCGCTTGCGTATTATTGTTTTGCGCAGGAAAACGCGAGCCGCCCGAGTTCTTTGCCGAATTTCTATAAATTTGCGGAGCCATTCCGTTAAGACCGCTGTAATAGTCGTATGCTTGTCTAGGGTTAGGAACTGCGGTTTGCGGTTCGGCAGGCGCGGCAACTTCGCTGACGCCCTTTCGCTTTGCTTCGGCATTGTTTATTGCGTCGGTCAAAGATTGCGGCTCAGCCATAATCGAACCTTTCGGCTCTCTAGCCATAGTGTTTTTGTAGGCATTTTGTAAAGCATTGTAATTAGGGTCGTCGATATTATGTTCGTTTGCCCTTCTGCCATTTAAATATTCTTTATATTTTTCGTTGTCGATTTCGCCAAAAAGCATATCTCTGACTATATTGCCCGAGTCGCTTTTAGACTTGTCCTCAACCATTCTGTCGTTTCTGAATAAACCAAAACTTCTGTTTCTTTCTCTGTCGTTCATTTCTTCTCCACCCAAGGCATATTTCAAGCCTCGTCCGTCGATTTTTTCTTCGTCCTCGATATGTCCGTTTTCGTTAGGGAAAATCGGATTGTACCCTTCTGCGCCGACCGTATTTTTAGGCGGCTCTTCCGCAGCGTTTTCCGTCAACTTGTAGAAAGTCGGCGGCTTTGCGTCGTCGAACGACGTAAGAGTCGGAACTTTCGGAGCAGTAATTTTTTCACCTCGCGGTTTCTTTCTGAGTTTAAGCCCCCTGCTCTTTGCGGAAGCGCCGCGAATAAACGGAAAAACAGCAAAAAACACGGATATGAAAAACAACACGCAAGTAAATGCCAAAGCTCCCACGTTTGTAAAAAACCTTTGGAACGGATACGATATAATTCCGAACAATGCGCCGCCTGCAGTATTTTGATTCTTATAGCAAGCGTTCAAATAACCGCCATAGCCGTTCGTCAGCGTGTTTGCGCTCGACGTGTAAACGTGAAGCGCCCAGATGCCGGCTATAAGCAGTAACGAAAGTCCGAGAATTTTCTTTCCTTCAAGGTTAATTCTGAAATTGAAAATAATCGCAACGCCTATTAAAAGCGAACAAATAAAATACGCATAGGACGCATATCCGAACGCCCCTATCAAAAATGAAGAAACCATTTTTCCGACGCCGCCGAGCGCGCCGAACAAACTAAGACAGCAAAAAACCGCAATTAGCACGATAAGCACGCCGATTGCGATTCTGTTTATGCTGTTTTGAGAATTGTAATTCTTCATTCCTTCCTCAATCTTTAAGACGCTAATTTTATATTAGCCTTACGTATTATTATCGACCGTTTTAACAAAAAAGTAGCTTAAATTGTTTTTTTAGTTTTCAACATCTTCGACTATTTTCAAAGAAACTAAAATCAAATATTAAACTCTTTATCTTCTTTAACGTCGGTTTATTATTATATCATAATTAAGCTGCGTTTGCAATAGTTATAAAAAATCAAACGTCTTTTTTAAAGTCTTTAAGACTGTATCCTTCTTTTAAAGATTTGCCGTATTGACGCTTAAAATTTTCTTCGTTTTTAGAGATATAAATCTCAAAAAGTTCGTCGGCTGTCATGTCTGCGTTAAGGCACATTCCTACAAAGAAATGCAATATGTCCACAAGCTCTTCTTTTACGTTTGCCGCGTTTACTTCCTTAGGATTTTTCCACCATTTCCAATTTATTTCGCCAAGGAGTTCAGCCATTTCGCTGAGCATTGCAAGCGTTTCCTTTTGAAGCCATTCTTCTTTCGACACGTTTTCAAGTCCTCTGTTTCTTTTTACGTCTTCGTCGAACTTCTTTTGAAGTTCAAAGATTTTATCGAGTTTATCCATTCTTTTTTTCCTTCTTTTTCTCCTTATCGAAATCGCCGACAAGTCCGAGAACCATTCGGTCTAGATTGAAGACTTTTTTGGCGTAATCGTTTATTTCGTCAATGGTTATCGATTCGTAGGTTTTTACTTCCTTGTCGATGTCGTAAACTTCGTCGTCCATAATAGCGCGACGACCCATAGCGCGCATAATCGCTATCGTCATTTCCTGCGCTATAACGAGATTTGCAACAGATTGACGTTTCGATTTCGCAAGTTCGGCTTCCGTCAAACCGTCGCTTGTGAGTTTTCTTATTTCGTCTTTGATTGCGTTTATTGCCTTGTCCACACTGCCTGTGTTAGTACTCATACAAATGAAGAAACGACCTTTTGTGTGTTTCATAAACGACGGATAGCCGTAAATGGAATAACACAAACCCATTTTCTCTCTTATCGTCTGGAAGAGTCTTGAAGACATTCCGCCCGCAAATGAGTCGGACAACAGCGAAAGAATATAACTGCCCCTATCGTCCGAATAATCGACGGTTTCAAACGCCATGGTGATATGCACTTGTTCGATTTTTTTTGAAACCTTAACTTCGCCGCCGAAAAACTCGCCGTAAGGAACTTTAACGACGTCCATTTTTTCGTTTACGAATTGCGAAGCAAAATACTTTTCGACAAGAGCTTTCGCACTTTCAAAGTCAACGTTGCCGACTATCGACAAAACGGTGTTGTCGGCTGTA
>JAQYCY010000141.1:0-5328 GCA_028724485.1 Bacillota bacterium
ACGTTCCTTGCATGAATACCATCAACTTGACAGTTTTCTCCATTAGACGTTGCGTTAATTGTGACTTGTGCGTTGCCTCCAATAACAACGTCAATGTTCTTAGCCATTACCGACGCTCCGCAGGCTATTCCCCATACAGAAGAAACGCTGCTTGAAGCGTTTATCGTCAATTTTCCGTTTGCATTAGACGTAATAGTTACTCGTCCTTCATGTTCTCCATCGATAAATACGCCGTTTTGCCCACCGGTAATAATATTGTCTCCGATAAGGTTGATTGTGAAATATCCTGATACAGCAGGATTTATACCTACGTTCCCGCCGTTAAAATTGTTAAGAGTCAAAACACCGTCTTTGTATTTGGCAACGTAACCCGTATCGGGGTTGCCGTTTAGTTGATCTCCATCAGACGTTTTCAAATAATAACCATTGTTTAACGGCTTATTATTTATGTAAATTCTGTCATATGGCGTAAGCGTTTCTCCGTCTGCATAGACCGTACTCGTCGGGCTTGCAAATGCTATGCCGAGCATAAGTGCAATGCACATCGCAAGACCGAGTATCAGCATAAATATCTTTGATTTGTTTATATTGCTGTTTGTCATATACATATCTCCTTTTATTTTTGTTTTATATTTAATTTGCCTTTGCAAAATAAATCAGCTATTTTAAGTTTTGTTTGTCTTTGTTTTTTGTTTAAGTTTTTTGTTCTCTTTGCTACGGTGTGGTTTTATTGCGGTTGTTTTTTGGTGTTGTTTCTTCTTTTAGTCGTTGCGTTTTGCTTGTTCTTGTTTAAGTTTTGTTTATCTTTGTTTTGCCACCCTTTGCTTTTGGTGACTCGCTTGTTGTCTTTGCCTTATAAACTTTAAAAAAGCAAAAACGCACCGCCACATAAGTTAAAACCTATGCGGCAGTGCGTTTGTTATATTCAATAAAGTAGACTTACGGCTTGCTTGCTTGCTTGCTTGCTTGCTTGCTTGCTTGCTTGCTTGCTTGCTTGCTTGTAAGTTATTGTCTTATGAGTTATCATACAAGTCAACTCCTTTACGTTCATTTTAGTCTTTTGCTTTATCAAAACTTATACCTACGCACATTTTATCAAATATCGCTTTTTAAGTAAAGCAAAATTTTTTTGCTATTTTTTTTCGCAATAAAAAAACACGTAATTCTTATATGAAATTTAAATCTTTTGCAGTCTGCCGCCTTGTTTACAAAATTTGTAAACTTTTTATATCGTTACGTATTGATTTTAACGAATAATTGTTATATTATATATATGTATACTCAAATTCGGAAATCGCTGTTTTTGCGGTTTTCGACAGCTCACGCTTTCAAATTAGGCTTGAAGTCTTTTGAAAAAGCGGTTTGCAAGTGATAAATTCGCTTTGAATCGATACAAGGGAAAATGCAATTTACAACGTCGGCATTCAATCTCTCGGACGGCGCAATTTTGCTCGTTTTGCTTATTGCGTTTATTCGAGGCATAAAAAAAGGTTTAACGGGGTCGCTTAAAGGCTTCGTCTTTAACCTTATGGTTTTGTTGCTTGCCGCATACGTTGCAGGCGTTTGCTCCACTCCGCTTCTTGACACGCCGACAGGGGCAAACCTTTATTCCGCTATCTATTCAAAAGCGGCAGGCTGGGGCGATTTGTTCAATAAGCCTATTTTCTTCCAAGACGGGGCAGCTATGATGTACAACAGCGAAGGCACGCTCGTTTCGGTAAAATCGTTTGCTTCAAACGCTATAGCAGGACTTATCGTCAATTTCCTTGCTACAAAACTTTTGCCGTCGGAAGGCGGAGTTTCGCTTAAAGAAGCAATCGTTCCAAATCTCGTGTCGATTATTTTTGCAATTATTTTGGTGGTGGTATTCTTCATCGTATTTAAGTTGTTGTTTAAAATAATTGCGTATCTTTGGAAACAACCCGTTGACAAAAACCCTAAGCTCAAAGGACTTGACCGATTTTTCGGTTTGGTCTTTTCGGTTTTAACGGGAATTGTCTTTGTGCAGTTCGTTTACGGACTTTTGGGCATATTTGAAAATCTCGGCTTTATGGGTACGGCTATGGAATATATAAAAACTTCTGCATTCAGCAAACTTGTCTATTACAACAATCCTATCCGCACGCTGCTTATCAATATGTTCGGCGCACTTGGAAAATAAGGAGGGGCGCGTATGAGCGAAGAAAAAAAACACGGCTGCAAAAGCTGCTTTAAAAGCGTAGTCATTCTCATTGTCGGAATGTTGCTCGGTATCGTTCTTTTTGTCGGCGCAATCGCAGGCACGATTTACGTTGTCCTTACTTCCGTTACGATAGAGCAAGTACAAAACACTATCGGCGTAGAACTTGTCAAAAAGGACAACAAAGAAATGCTCAGTATGACGGCGTTTGAATTTGTCACCGCCCTTGTGGGAATGATAGGGAATATATCGTCGCTGTCTATAAACGACGTTCTTGCAAAGTTCAATCTCCCTATTCCGAACGAGGTTTCGGGAATCGACATTACGCCGCTTTTTAAATATCCTATCCTTGAAATTCCGCAACACTTGGAGGACGTAACAAAAAACATAAAACTTTCGGCAGTAAGCAGACTTGCAGGAATAAACTTTAACGAGTTTGGCTTGCCTATTTTAAATCGGCTTCAAGACGAAACAATCCAAAACGCCTTGACAAAAATTTTGAGCTCGATAAACGGCACTTTAACCATAAGAAATTTGTCTTATGATTTCGGAATTGACGTTGCCGCCGACAACGAACTTTTGAACAATCTCAAAGATTTGCCTATCAGCGACCTTGGTTCGGTTATCGACCTTTTGACGTTGTCGGAAATTATCAAAATTGACAATGACAAGTTTGTCAAAGCGGCGGAACTCGACACAAAATTCCTTTACGTCTATGCGGACTCCTACGTCGCAATAGACGACCTCGACACGCAAAATCCGCTTTGTTCACAATCGATTTTCGGCGTGACAAGCGACGGTTCGGCTCTTAAATATAACGAACTTCGCTATGTGAGAAAAACCGATGAAAACGGAAACGAAATAAAGGACGTCGACGGAAAATTTGTCTATGAAATAAACAACAGCTCATATTATTTTGACCGCTATATCGCCGACGATAATGGCGGCTTTGTCAAGCTCAATAGCGGCGAATACGTTCCTTACGACGAAACTCAGCACAGCGGAAAACAACGCTACAAACAAGTCGAAAACTTTGAAAAGTATAAACTCAGCGGCGGCAAATATATTCTCGACGCAACGGCGCAAGGCAAAACTTTTTATCGCCATATCGAATACGTGCCGTATGATGCGCTCGGCGAATTTGCCTCTGCGCCTACCCGCTACTTAAAGGCGTATATAAACAACTTCGTAAATTCAGGCAGCGGCTATTTGCCACAGCAAGTAGGGTTTGTCAAAGTTTATGATTATGAATATTTAATCGGCACTTCCACTACTTCCGCCGCTCCTACAAAGGCGGAAGAATTTACGCCTGTTAACAATCTTTCGGAAATAGCCACGGCAACTAAACCGCTTTACTTCAAAACCGTTTTGGAAGACGGAACTTTGAAATTTATGCCGTTTAAAAGTTACGGCATAGATTACGGCACGGCGGCGAACCCTATTACGGTTGACGAAAACAGCAGCTTGACGGACGAAAAAGAGGGCTACTTCAAAGCGTATGAAGGCACAAGCGACAAAACGCTTCAAAGCATTTCGACAACCAAAGTCAAAAATTTGGCTGACGTCATTGAAAAAGTCAAAAACCTTAAACTTTGCGACGTGCTTGACGTTTATGAAAATACGGTGTATGACACGGACGGCGTGACGGTGCTTCACGAAAAAAGTCCGCTTGTTTTGATTGCTTTGAAAAACACCAAAATATCCGATTTTAGCGATAAAATCAACACTCTTACGCTTAAAGATATTATAGAAATCGACGACGCCGACCCAAACACTTCAAAAATTTTGAAAAGTCTTAAAGACAGCACTCTAAACTCTATGTCGACAGATATCGGCAAACTTGTGCTTGGCGACGCAATAGACATTCCAAACGGTTCGAGCGCGATTTTGAAAAAACTTGCCTACACGAAATTAAATTCAATAGGCGGAGCAATCAACGATATTATCGACAATCTCGTTATCGGCGAAGTCATCGACGTTATCAAATACAATCAACTCACCGTGCTTGACACGGCAACCGACGTTTTGCTTGAAATCACAAAGCCGTTCATCGAGCATACGGACGGCGAATACGTTCTTATAGGCGGAAAATACGTTTTGTACGACAGCGCAAACCCAGATCATGCGTCGCTTACCCGTTACAGCCGAAATTATATTTTTGTGAATGCTACGGACGGCGGCTACGTTTACGTCGACGGTTCGGCGTCTTATAACTATGGCTTCACACCTTACGATTTGAACAATCTTAATATGCCCGAATTTACACAAGCATACGTCCAAGATACGACAAACACGATTAAGTTTTACGCTTTGGACACGAATCCTGCCACAAACACGGCGTTCAATCCGACGAATCCGGAAACGGCGTTTGTCGAAATTACCGCCGCCAACTATGATACTTATAAAGCCGCCAAGTATGGCAAATACTTGAAAAACTACGTCGGCTTTGCAAAAAAACCAAAGGACTATACCGGAACGGATTTGTTTAAAAAGGTATACGTCACAGAGCAACTTGTTTTGGCAACCGGTGCGAATTCCTACGTTATCGCCGACAAAATGCTCACTAAGTTCGACGCCGCAAGCAGCGAGCACGCTTCCTACACAAAATACGTCCCTACCCTTTATGACGGAACAGCCGCAAGTTATATCTACTACTCTTCAGACGGCGCTTCGTTTGTCGAGTACGACAAAGCTACGCACGGCGAAATTAAAGATTTAAGCGGCAAACTCTACACTATGGTTAAATACGACGCTGCCATTCACTCGTCATACAGCGGTGACAAGTATATCTACTATTCGGGGCTTTTGTTAGACGCAACAGGCAGTCAGTATTCCTTGCCGCATTACAATTTGGTTTACGGCTATATCGCCACCGCCGAGGAGGCAAACGGCATAGTGTCGAATTATGAAACTTACGGAAACTATACAAACGTAAAATCGGCAAAAAAAGTCAGCTTCCTTGAAAAAGACGGTAAGCAACTTAAAAAGAGCGAAAACATTTTGATAGGAATTGCCGATAGCTCTCTTTCGGAAATCAACGGCTTGTTTAAAAGCCTTACGCTTGGCTCTGTTATCGATTCGCAACCGGACAGCTTCTTTGAGGGCGAAATTATGAACAGCAAAATAAGTGAAATGGCAACGGCGATTAC
>JAQYCY010000142.1:0-7351 GCA_028724485.1 Bacillota bacterium
CCGCTTAGCGTCGGCGAGATATATTCCGTTGAAATTACGGGCAGAATAGGAATGGACTTGCTTGGGAGGGTTAAATGAATTTAGCAACTAAGATTACGGTCGTAAGAATATTTTTGATTTTTCCTGCCGCTATTCTTTATATATTGGCATTTGTCTTGCCATACATGAAAGCAATGCTCATTGCGTGTTGCGTTACGTTCAGCGTGCTTTGCGCAACCGATTTCGTTGACGGTACGATTGCAAGAAAAACAAAAACCGTGTCGAATTTGGGCAAGTTTTTGGACCCGCTTGCGGACAAGGTAGTTGTTGTCATTATGCTGTTTTTGTTGATGTGGAAGAGCAGCGTTTTTGATGCCGTATATCCGTATGCGTCGCTTGTTTTTTCACTTCTTGCGGGGCTTGTCGTTTCAAGAGAGCTTATCATCGGCATTTTCAGAACGCTTGCCGCAAACAAGGGCGTAGTTCTTGCCGCGGACGTTTTCGGGAAAATCAAAACGATTTTTCTTGACGTGGCGGTCGCCGTTATGATACTTTCGCCGCTTGGCAATTTTTACAACTACGCAGGGCAAATTATTTTTTATGCAGGCGCTATATTGGCGATAGTTTCGGGCTTGCATTATATTTTGAAAAACAGGAACGTTTTTTCGGAAATAAAAGAAGAGCTTGACGAAATGAAAAAAAGCGAATTTGACGTTGACGGCGACAAGTATCCGCCTATGTTTTTTGACGTCTTAAGTTATGGAATGGACGGCAACGTTTTAGACGTCGAAACCGTTAAAAAAAGATTTAAAATCGGCAGTATCACCGTAAACAATATTTTCGGAAAACTCGAAGAAATAAACGTCGCAGAGCCTGCCGAAAACGGAATTAAGGTGAACATAAGCCAAAAACAATTTGACGACTTACTCGCCGACGCAAGAGGTGAATAATGGCAAACGTCATAAGGCTTTGCGGATTGAATAAAAGCGAAATCGAACAAAGGCTTGTTTCGTACGTCGAAAAGGGTTTTTCGGTGTCTATTGTCGAAAACAATCTTGACGCAAGAATCGAATTGTCACACCCGTACGGCGACGAAAACGCTCAGGCAATAGCCGCAAGTTATATCGCAAACGACTTTAAAGATTATATATATTCGACGTTCGATATGCCGCTTGAAGTGCTTGCCGCACAACTTTTGAGAACAAACAAAGCGATTTTGTCGGTGGCGGAAAGTTTGACGGGGGGACTTGTTGCGTCAAGACTTATTTCTATCGACGGAATTAGCGCAAACTTTTTCGAGGGTATTGTGTGTTACGATCCGCTTTCTAAAATCGTGCGTTGCGGAGTAGACCGTAAAACGATTGAGAAATTCGGCACCGTCAGTCGCGAGACCGCCGTTGAAATGGTTCAAGGTTTGACCGTCGGAAAAACGAACATCGCGCTTTCGACCACCGGTGTGGCTGGTCCTTCTAAGTCGGAAGGCAAGGACGTGGGGCTTGTTTATATCGCAGTCGGCAGAGGAAACTTTATTCCTGTCTTCGAGCATCATCTTTCGGGTTCGAGAAACGAAATCAGAGAAAAAACGACAAATCTTGCGCTTTTTTATCTTATACGTTATTTGCAGGGAAACATTTTGTTGCTTTAGCTTTAAACTTTAAATTAAACTTGAAAAACAGTTCGATTTAATGTAAAATTAGTAAGAGTTAATCGGTTTAATGTAAAATTAGTAAGAGTTAAAACGTACAGCCAAAAACATAATGACTTAGTACTATAATTATTTGTTTCGTTACGTTTAAGTTTTTGTTGCTTAAGTCGATGTGATTATCTAAAAAGTAATCGTCTAATAAAGCGATTGCATAAAAATCGAAAAGAAATTATCGAAAAAAGTAATTGCAAAAGATAATAACTGAAAAAATCTAAATTAGTTAAAAAAAATCAGAAAAAACAAAACTGTGTAATTTTTTGGACAGTTGTTTGCATTTTATGTGATATTCTATATCCATAGAAAGGAGATAATATGGCAAAAGAAATTGATGAAAGACCGGCGGCTTTACTTGAAGCGTTGGCAAAAATTGAAAAAGACTTTGGAAAAGGCGCAATTATGCGTTTGGGCGAAAGCGGCAGAGCGGAAGTCGAAGCTATATCGACAGGCTGTTTGACTCTTGACCTTGCTCTCGGAATCGGCGGTATCCCGAAGGGAAGAATTATCGAAATATACGGACCTGAATCTTCCGGTAAGACCACCGTTGCGCTTCACGTTGTAGCGGAAGTTCAAAAGAACGGCGGAACTGCGGCATTCATTGACGCGGAACACGCTCTTGACCCTGCTTATGCAAAAAACCTCGGCGTAAATATCGACAATCTTTACGTTTCTCAGCCTGACAACGGCGAACAAGCTCTCGACATTGTCGAAACGCTTGTAAGAAGCGGAGCGGTTGATCTTATCGTAGTCGACTCGGTTGCGGCTCTTACTCCGCAAGCGGAAATCGACGGTGAAATGGGCGATTCGCACATGGGACTTCAAGCAAGACTTATGTCGCAAGCTCTGCGCAAACTTACGGCAACGACGGGCAAAAACAAAGCGACGATTATCTTTATCAACCAGCTCCGTGAAAAAGTCGGAATCGTATACGGCAGCAACGAAACGACAACGGGCGGAAAAGCTCTCAAATTCTATGCTTCCGTTCGTATCGACGTCAGACGTGTCGAAACGCTTAAAGACGGCGGCGATTTTATCGGCAACCACGTCAAAGCGAAAATCGTCAAGAACAAGGTTGCTCCGCCTTTCAGAACTGCGGAATTTGACGTTATGTTTGGAACGGGTATTTCAAATACGGGCTGTATATTGGATCTAGCCGTTATGAACGGATTTATTCAAAAGAGCGGATCTTGGTTTTCATATAACGACGAAAAAATCGGTCAGGGCAGAGATAAGGCAATCGAATTTTTGAAATCGAACCCTGAAATTGCCGCAAAACTCGAAGCTGCCGTCAAAGAAAAACTTGTCGCAAAACCTAAAAACGACGAAGAAACGGCCGAATAAAGATTTGAAATCATAGCTAAATCGTTCTTGCTTGTAGCCGTCTGCAAAATTTGAATTTGCCTTGCCTGCAAATCTAAGGCAAAGCTATGACAAGAAAAATTTAACACTAAACTTAAATGCGGAAAATAAACATATAAGTTAAACAACCTATTTAAGTTACATAAACGTTTTAAGTTACATAAACGTCGCTACGCTATTGCGTAGCGATTTTTATGTTATTAACATATAAAAAGTTTAAACTTAAACAGTTTTTTGAAATTGAAAAGTAAAAAGAAAACGTTGGTTTTGTCAAAATTTCGTTTGTAACTTTAAGCTCGTCGAGGGAAAAATAAAAACTAAAAATTAGCTTTATCGAAGATAAATTTTGCAATAAAAAAGTTGCGTTATTTTGATATAAGACAATGATATAGTAATGCGTTATTTTAATATATAAAAGAGTAAATTTTAAAAACAGCAACTTTTAAAAGTTTAAAGATAAAATTTTTTAAAAATCGTCAAAATAGACGGCGTTATTTTTTAGCTTTTCTTGACTTGACTTTAATAATCGTGTATACTCATAGTAGTATATTACGATAGGGGTAATATTGAATTTTTTTGGAGGACAAAGATTTGACAAGCTATGGTATATTGCTTGCAGCTCTTTCTCCAGGTGCTATTGCAGGAATAGTCGGGGCAGCCGCATTGGTTGTAGGCTTGCTTATCGGACTATTAGGATATAGATTATATTCCCTAAACAAGGTTGGATTAGCCAAGAGAGAAGCAGCAAGAATTGTTGAAGAAGCAAATTTAGAAGCAAAAACTATTCGCAAAGACGGCATGATCGAAGCAAAGGAACAGTTGCACAAGATGCGCTCGGAATTTGATAAGGAAACTCGCGAACGCAGAGCCGATTTGCAAAAAACCGAAAACAGACTTATTCAAAGAGAGCAATCGCTCGATAAGAAAGAAGAGTTTTTAGAGAAAAAACAAGAAGACATCGAAAACTCTACAAAACAAATCGAAAACACAAAACTTCGATTGAAGGGCATCGAAGACGAACTCGGACTTGCGCAAGAAAAAATGCAAAAAGAACTCGAAAGAGTTTCGGGATTGTCAAAAGAAGAAGCCGCGGCTCAACTTAAAGACGCTCTCATTCAAGACGTAAAGCGCGATTGCGCTATGGAAGCAAAGGAAATCGAAGCGCAGGCAAAAGAACAAGCTGAGAAAAAGGCAAAGAACATAATTTCGCTTGCAATTCAAAGATGCGCGGCAGACCACGCCGCAGACAGCACGGTATCTGTCGTTCCGCTCCCGAGTGACGAAATGAAAGGTCGCATTATAGGTAGAGTAGGACGCAACATAAGAGCATTTGAATCCGCAACGGGCGTCGACCTTATTATCGACGATACGCCTGACGTAGTAACGCTTTCGAGCTTTGACCCTGTAAGAAGGGAAATTGCAAGAATAACTCTTGAAAAGCTCGTTGCCGACGGACGTATTCATCCTGCGCGTATCGAAGAAATGGTCGACAGAGTTAAAAAGGAAGTCGAACAATCGATTAAAGAAGCAGGCGAGGAGGCGGTATTCGATGCAGGCGTTCACGGACTTCATCCTGAACTTGTCAAACTTCTTGGCAGACTTCGCTATCGCACAAGTTACGGACAAAACGTTTTGAAACATTCGCTTGAAGTTTCGTTCCTTGCGTCTATTATGGCGGCAGAACTCGGGGCGGACGTTAAAATTGCAAAAAGAGCAGGTCTTTTGCACGATATAGGTAAGGCAATCGACCACGAAACCGAAGGAACTCACATTCAAATCGGCGTTGATATTGCAAAGAAATATAAGGAAAGCCCTGCGGTTATTCACTGCATAGCGGCTCACCACGGCGACGTTGAAGCCGAAACGGTCGAAGCAGTGCTTGTTCAAGCGGCAGACGCAATTTCGGGCGCAAGACCGGGCGCAAGACGCGAATCTATCGAAAACTACGTCAAACGCATCGAAAAACTCGAAAGCCTTGCAAATTCGTTTGAGGGCGTTGAACAATCTTACGCAATTCAAGCAGGTCGTGAAATCAGAGTTATCGTAAAGCCTGAAAAGGTCAACGACCAAGCTACGGTTTTCCTTGCAAAGGACATTGCAAACAGACTCGAATCGGAACTCGATTATCCGGGACAAATTAAAGTCAACGTAATTCGTGAGGTCAGAAGCGTAGAATATGCAAAATAGGGAAATCAAAACCGAAGAAGAGATTTCTTTAATCGTTAAAAGTGCCGAAATCATCGACAACGTTTTTGACAGGGTTTTAAACAGCATAAAAGTCGGACAAACCGAAATCGAAATTGCCGAATTTATTTTTAAAAGCGTTATCGAACTTGGAGGCGAAGGACTTTCATTTGACACTATCGTCGCTTTCGGCGAAAACGGAGCCGAACCGCATCACGTTCCGACCGATAGAGGGCTGAAAGCGAACGAATTTGTCACAATCGATATGGGTGCAAAATATGCTTCGTATTGCAGTGATTTTACAAGAACTTTTGTTTGCGGCAGGGCCGACGAAAAAATGAAAGAGATTTACGAAATCGTAAAGGACGCAATGCTTAAAGCGGTCGACACATTGGTCGTCGGCGTTAAGTGCTTTGACGTCGATAAAGCCGCAAGAGATTATATAACGGCGGCAGGATATGGCGACAAGTATATTCACGGCACGGGACACGGCGTCGGACTTGAAATTCACGAAGCGCCGACACTTAATACGAAAAGCCAAGAAGTTTTGGCAAAAAACATGGTCGTAACTGTCGAACCCGGTATTTATATCGATAAGTTCGGCGGAGTCAGGATCGAAAATATGTATATTGTAGGCAGTCATAAACCGATTAGCCGACACACAATAGAACTTATAGAAATCGCTTAGGCGTAACAATTTTACAGGAGGAGCTTGAAAAACAAGCAAAGAAACTATGGGTCAAATTTTAGCAGGAGATTTCCGTAAAGGCGTAACTTTCCAAATGGACAACAATATTATGGTTATCGTTGACTTCCAACACGTTAAACCGGGCAAAGGCGCCGCTTTTGTTCGTACGAAAATCAAAAACGTTGTGACGGGAAGCGTTTTGGAAAAAACGTTCAACCCAACCGAAAAGTTTGAACTTGCTCACATCGACAAGAGAACTATGGAATACCTTTACAACGACGGTGAACTTTACTACTTTATGGATACCGAAACTTATGAACAAATTCCGCTTAACAAAAGTCAAGTAGAAGACGCTTTGAACTTTGTTAAAGAAAATATGCCTGTCGAAATGAAGTTCTTCAACGGCGCGCCGTTCTCGGTTGAACCGCCAAACTTTGTAGAACTTTTAATCACGATTTGCGAACCTGCCGTTGCAGGAAATACGGCTACGAACGCAACGAAGCCTGCAACCGTCGAAACGGGATACGAACTTCAAGTTCCTATGTTCGTCAACGAAGGCGACACCATTCGTATCGACACAAGAACGGGCGAATATATGTCAAGAGTATAATCGCAGACAATTTAATTTATCGAAACAAAAACTGTCACGTTGTAAATATTATCGCAACGCGGCAGTTTTTTTATGTTATTCTTTATGATTTATATCTTTATGATTCATATAAGGATTTATATTTGTTTTATATTTATTTTATTTAAAATAATTTAAAAAAGTCGTTTTAGTTTAATGGTTTGACAGGTTTTGAATTTTAAGACGGGCGATTGAGCTTCGTTGAAAAACAAAAAATGCAATAATTTATCGTCTTTTGTCGCTTTTGAAATTCGTCGGTGAAAATTTCATATTTTTAGGTATGCTGGTTGATTTATTTTCGGGCGCATTGAAAAGAATGGTCGGAAGTTTTGACGAAAACGACGTTTATGAAATCAGACTAAGATTAAATCGACCTGTAAGCGTCGTAACGAAAAACGGACTTATCAAGCTCAAATCGGACAGCGGAAATTTTTATGCCGCCAAGAAATCCGATATGGATAAATTGGTCGGCGTGGCAAGCGATTTTTCGGTTTATTCCGTGATGGATGAAATCGTAAGCGGATATTTGCGATATGACGGCGGAATAAGAATAGGCGCGACGGGCGAAGGTGTTTGCGACGGCGGAAAACTTATATCCGTCAAAAACTTTTCAAGCCTGATTGTAAGAGTTCCGCACGAAATAATCGGGTGCGGCGAAGAAATTGCAAGGAAAATCGAAAGTCAGGACGTTAGAAATCTTCTTGTTTTGTCACCGCCTAACTGTGGAAAGACTACGGTGCTCAGAGATTTGGCAAGAATATTTTCAAAAAAATATCAAACGTTAGTAATTGACGAAAGGGGCGAACTTGCG
>JAQYCY010000143.1:0-2304 GCA_028724485.1 Bacillota bacterium
ATTACGGTTGAAATTGTATGAGGTATTTATGGAACTTACACCAAAAAAGATAGTAGAAGAATTGGATAGATTTATAATCGGTCAGCACGAAGCTAAGGTTGCGGTTGCCATTGCGCTTAGAAACCGCTATCGTCGTAGCAAGCTCAGCGAAGAAATGCGTGAGGAAATAACACCGAAAAATATCATTATGAAAGGACCTACGGGCGTAGGTAAAACCGAAATCGCTCGCAGACTTGCAAAAATCGTCAAAGCTCCGTTCGTCAAAGTCGAAGCGACGAAATTTACCGAAGTAGGATACGTCGGACGCGACGTCGAATCGATTATCCGCGATCTCGTCGAAGTTTCAATCAGAATGGTCAAAGACGAGAAGTTTAAAGAGGTTATGCCGAAAGCGACCGAAATCGCGGAAGAAAAAATTGCGAACGTGCTTTTGCCGTTAAGGAAAAAGGCGTCTAACGCCGACGGCAAGAGCGATGCGGAACTCAAAGCGGAAATTTTGCAAGAGCTTAAAGTCGGTAATCTCGACAACGTTATGGTTGACGTCGAACTTCCGCAACAGCCGAAAGCACTTCAAATCGCCCCCGGACAAGAGGGCATTAACATAGGCGACATTTTCGGCGGAATGTTCCCTCAACAAAAGAAAAAGAGGAAACTCACCGTCAAACAGGCTCTTGACATAATCAAGAATCTCGAAGCGGAAAAAATGATTGATTCGGACAGTATCAACAGCGAAGCAATCGCAAGAGCGGAACAACACGGCGTAGTATTTATCGACGAAATCGATAAGGTTGCAGGCAAGAACGGAGGCAACGGACCTGACGTGTCGCGTGAAGGCGTTCAACGCGATATTTTGCCTATCGTTGAGGGGTGCACGGTGCAAACGAAATACGGTTCTATAAGAACGGACTTTATTTTGTTTATAGCGGCAGGCGCATTCCACGTTTCGAGAATGCAAGACCTTATTCCCGAATTGCAAGGTCGTTTTCCTATAAGAGTCGAACTTGACAATTTGTCGGAAGAAGACTTCGTTAAAATTCTTACCGAACCGGACAATGCGGTTTTGAAACAATATAAAGAACTTTTGAACGTTGACGGCGTTGAGCTTAACTTTACGGACGAAGCAATCAAGGAAATTGCGAAAGCGGCGTTTCTTGAAAACGAAACGAGCGAGAATTTAGGCGCAAGACGTCTTCATTCCGTTCTTGAATCGCTCTTGCAAGAAATTCTTTACGAAGCGGACGACAACGTTAAAAAGAAAATCGAAATTGACGAGAAATACGTTTTAGAACACTTGTCGAAAACGCTTAAAGGCTCTAACTTGAAGAAATATATTTTATAATCGGAGATACTATGTACACAATTCCAAAAGGAACGAAAGACGTTCTTTGCGAGGACGCATATAAATGGCACTACGTTGAAAACGCGGCAAGACAAACAGCGGCAAATTTCGGTTTTAAGGAAATAAGAACGCCTGTTTTCGAGCATACCGAACTCTTTTTGAGAGGAGTAGGCGAGACGACCGACATTGTCACAAAAGAAATGTACACGTTTTTGGACAAGGGCGACCGTTCCATTACGCTTAAACCCGAGGGTACGGCAGGAGTAGCAAGAGCATTTGTAGGCGGTGTTCAGCAAAACGGTACGCTCCCTTATAAAATGTACTATATAACTCCCGTTTTCAGATACGAAAGGCCGCAAGCGGGAAGACTTCGCGAACATCACCAATTTGGCGTGGAGCTTTATGGTTCTTCATCGCCACTTGCGGACGTCGAAGTCATTGCGCTTGCAAAGTCTCTTTTCGATGCGCTCGGGCTTAAAGATTTGACTTTGAATATAAACAGCATAGGCTGCCAAGAATGTCGAGCAAAATACAATGCGGCGTTAAAGGAATATTTAGGTTCTAGATTTAGTGAAATGTGCAGGGAATGTCAAAGCCGTTTTGAAAAAAATCCGCTTAGAATTTTAGATTGCAAAGACGAAAATTGCAAAAAAATCACAGCGGACGCTCCGAAAGTGTTAGATTTCCTTTGCGATGAATGTAAGGCGCATTTCGAAGGATTAAAAGCCGGACTTAACGCAGTCGGTATCGAATACAGCGTCAATCCGCAAATAGTCAGAGGTCTTGATTATTACACGAAAACCGTTTTCGAGTTTGTGTCGAACGCAATCGGAGCGCAAGGTACGGTTTGCGGCGGAGGACGTTATGACAGGCTTGTCGAAGAAGTAGGCGGAAAGCCTACGCCTGCGGTCGGTTTCGGAATGGGACTCGAAAGACTTCTTATAGTTTTGGAAAGTCAGGGTCTT
>JAQYCY010000144.1:0-10768 GCA_028724485.1 Bacillota bacterium
AAATTTTTCCGATTTATACTTCTTTATCGGTTTTAAGTTTTGTTTGAAAGACAGATATTTGATTTCAAGCGGAGAGCGAGATATTATTTCTACAAGCCCGTTATCCTGCCAAAAAACAAATGCCGAAACTATTTCGTCCGAAGTCATATCGAGAACTTTCGTCATAAGCTCGAAACTGTTTTCGTCCGTTTTGGCGTTGCACAAAAACAGGCCGTAAAGATAGACCTTAATTTGTTTCTCGTCGGCGTACGGCATATACTCGCTCAAAAACAAGTTGTCAACCATAGTGAAACTTTCAATCAGATATTCGTTTGAAAATTTGCAAATCATAATTTTTTTTCCTTAGTCGATTATAATAGCTTAGCACAAAAAGCCGAATTTTTAAAGCGGTTTTAAAAATTTGTTGTTTAAATTTGCAATAAGCCGTTTAGTCTTCCTTTTTGTCTGTTTCGCCGTTTGTGGTTTTAACGCCATTGTCTGCATCGCTTAAAGAGTTTTCTTTTTCGGCGTCCTGATTATTATTGTCCGAGTCGAAAGAAGTTTCGACGACGTCAACGTTTTTTGCTTCTTTATCGTTTAGCGTTTGCAAGGTTTCGTCGTCTTCTTTCGATTTTTTCTTTTTGCCAAACTTTATAATTAAAGACGGCAAGACTTTTTTTAGTCCTATCGTAAGCGGCAGTCCGATAGCGTATATGACGATAGCTTGCGAAATTAAAATCGAAAACATATTTATATAATAAAGGCTGTCCGAGCCGTTTATAATCCAAATCAAAGGTACGAACAGGGCGTTGAGCAGAACGGGCGGCAGAGCGGCTACGGCAATTTTTTTTCTTAAAACGTAGGTCAAAACTGCGGCGATAAAAGTCACCGACGTGCCAATTGCCATATCGATAATGCCAAACGGACTAAAAAACATATTTGAAAAGAAACAGCCTACGGTAAGTCCGAAAATCGCTTCGGGCATAATGACGGGAAGCAACGTTAGCGCTTCCGACAAACGAAATTGAATTGTCCCGAAACTCAGCGACGGAACGGCAATCGACAAAACGAAATAAAATGCCGCAATTATCGCGCTTCTGCAAATGACGAAAACCTTTTTAGATTTCATAATTACCTCGGTTTTTTTTATTGATGGGTTGCCGACACCATCGAAAGTATGTTATCATAATATATAATTAAACGCAAGCATTGGAGGGTAATATGGCAAGTTTTGAAAATATGGAAAAGCCGCTTGAATCGCTTCTTACGACGGGGGGCTTTTTGTGTACGGGCGACAACGTTATGACTATATCTTGGGGTATGGTCGGTGTTCTTTGGAGAAAGAAAGTTTTTCTTGCCGTTGTCAGAAAATCGAGATATTCTCACGAGCTTATCGAAAAGAACAAAACTTTTACGATTTCTATTCCTAAGCAAGGTGAAATGAAAGAAGCAATCGGCGTATGCGGAAAAGTGAGCGGCAGAAACGGCTCGAAATGGGAAGAGGCGGGGCTTAAAAGCGTTAAGGCAAAAAGCGTCGATTCGGTAGTCGTTGACGGCTGTGAAAAATACTTTGAATGTAGGGTAATCACAAAACTCGATATGGGCAACTGCGACCTTTCGCAAATAGGAACGTTTTATGCCGACGGAGATATGCACGATTTTTATTTTGCAGAAATCGTTGAGGAATATTAGCGATAAAACTTTAAAGTTTGCAACCATTGGCATAAGATTTAACGGCGACAAACTATTTGTGATAAGATTTTACGGCGACAAACAATTAACGATAAAACTTAACAGTTGAGGAATATTAGTGATAAAACTTTGGATAAAACTTAAAAAGGAAGACAAAATTTTGTCCGACGAAGTTTGTGAAATCGAAACTCTGAGCGAAAAGAGCCTTCACACGGCGTTGGCTCTTTTCGCCGAAAAGTTCGACGTCACTACTCCCGTAATTTTGTCGCATCATTTAAATTCGCTTAAAGAGTTTAATCGCACGGTTTTTCTTCCGCGCGATTTTGTTTGCGCAGGCGATTTTACTTGTCTTGAAATAGAACGCATTTTGTAGTAAACGGCAGATTTATAAAAAGCGTTATCAAGTTTAAGCGTTTTCATTTGCCTGAAAATCAATTTTCTAAAAAATGTATTTTTTCCTTTTTGATTAAAATACTAAGTTTAATCAGGGAGGAAATTTTTTTATGCAAAATACGGGAATAGTAAGAAGAATAGACGAGTTAGGACGTATTGTCATTCCTAAGGAATTGCGTCGCAGTATGCGGCTTCACGTCGGTGACGAACTTGAAATCGCTATGGACGGCGATTTTATGACTATGAAAAAATATTCCGAAATGGAAGCTATGCGTCATATTTTAGAAGACATTGCCTTGTCGCTTAGAGAATTCACCGAAGCGGAAGTTTTTATTTGCGACGGAAACTTCGTCACTCTTTATGAGGGCAGAGATAAAAAACGTGCCGAAGGACAAATGATAACCGACGAACTAGTCAAGGTTTTGCGAAACGGCAGTTACAAGCTGAAAGAAGGCGTCGAACGTATTCCGCTTTATGAAGGCGACGAGATGGCATGGCAAAGTCAAGTCATTTCACCGGTTATAAATCAAGGCGACGTCGTGGGCGGACTTGTTTTGCTTACAAATCACAACGGCACGAGCCTTGTCGGCTACGTCAACTTGTGCGTCAAAATTTTGTCCGGCTTATGCACAAAATAAAAGAAAATTTTGCTACTGGGGCTATCGTCCTTGCGGTCGGCGGAATAATCTGCAAGGTGCTTGGAGCGGTATATCGCATACCGCTCACAAACGCACTCGGCGCAGAGGGTATAGGACTTTATCAATTAGTGTATGCCGTCTACGCCGTTTTTATCGTGCTTAGCAGCGGCGGTATTACGCCTGCCGTAAGCAGACTTGTTGCCGAAGATTTAGCGGTGGGATTGTCTGGCAGAAGACACGTCAAAGTCGGCGTAATAGTTAGCGCCTTAGCTTCGCTTATTGCCGCTATAATGCTTCTTATTTTAAACGGCAATATAGCAAAGCTCCAAGGTAACGCCGACAGCTCGTTAGGTTATATGATTATTGCGCCGAGCGTATTTTTTGTCGGATTGTCAAGCGTTATGAAAGGTTATTTTCAAGGTAGGCTCAATATGTTCCCGACGACGATTTCAAATCTTGTCGAACAAATCGTAAAGATAGGTTTAGGATTGGGACTTGCGTTTTACCTTGTTAAGACAGACGTTTTGTATGCGCTTTACGGAACGCTTCTTGCCGTTACCGTCAGCGAGTTTTTGTCTTGCGTGTATCTTGTCGTAAGTTTTTTAATCGACCGTCGAAAAACCCGAAAACAGTTGAGCGCGAATTCTCTTAGAACCGACGAGAGATATAAAAATGGCGAACTTAAAAAGTTTTTAACGACGGCTTTGCCGTTTGCGTTTTTGGCGATAGCTTTGCCGATGTCCTCGTTTATCGACAGTTTTATGATTGTAAATCTTTTAAAGCGAGGAATGACCGTGCAAATGGCAACGGCGAATTACGGCGTGTTTTCGGGACAAGTTACGACGCTCGTCAATATGCCGATTATGGTTTTATTGTCGCTTGCCGTTGCAATAGTGCCGAGCGTATCGAAAGGCAGAGCGGAGCGTGATTTGGACGGCGTGCTTTTAAAAACTAAATTGTCTATAAAACTATGTCTTTTAATAGGCGCGCCCATCGCACTATTTATGCTTGTTTTCAGCCGCGAGATAATGGCGATTTTATATCCGCGACTCGATTCTGCGGCTCTCGGTTTAGGCTCGTCGCTTTTGGTGATAATGTCGCCGAGCATAGTCACTATGTCGCTTGCGGAAGTTTTGGGCGCAATAAACAGCGCGCTTGACAAAACCTATTATTCTGCTTTAAGCATGCTTTTGGGGGTTGCGGTAAAAACTCTTATAGTTTTGACAACGACTTTCAAGTTGGGGATTATGGCGGCGGCAATAGGAAACCTTGCTTTGTCCGTTGTCGCTTTAATGATAAACGGCTTAATTTTGACAAGACAAATAGGATACAGACGTGAAACGATAAAAGGCATAGGACTTATAATGCTCGGTTCGGTTTTTATTGCGTTAATTAGCTTGCTTAATAAGATGATTTTCGTTAATATATATTTGCAACTTGCTTTGTCCGTAGTCGTCGGCGGAATGACTTACTTTTTTATTGTCACGGCGCTCGACGTATTCACAGTGGACGAAACAAACAGTTTGCCGATGTCTAAGTTTTTGCTTAAAACGAGAAGCAGGCTTAGATTTTGGGACGGGGAGGCTTAATATGTTTGAAATTGTCAAAAGGCACGACGAATTGAAAGAGCTTTTAAAAAGCTCGCACAACTTTTATCTTGCAAGCGACGTGGAAAACAAAAAACAGTTTTTTGCGGATAAAAGCGTCGCTACGTTGATTTTTACCGACGGCGAAACAAGGTTCATAAAAAACGCTTTGTTTGCTTTCGGAAACGTTACGGTAAAAGTTTTTTCGGACGACGTCAAAGAAATGCCGATAGGTAGCTTTTCGGGCGGAAAGGCTATCATTTACATACCGACCTTGCCGCTTGCCGAAAGGAAAAGATTTGATTTTAACGACCTTATTGCGATTATGACAAGACTTCGCGCAGAGGACGGTTGCGAGTGGGACAAGGCGCAAACGCACGAGAGTATAAGGATAAATCTGATTGAGGAGGCGTATGAACTTGTTGAAGCGATAGACTTAAACGACAAAGCTATGATGCTCGAAGAAACGGGCGACGTTCTTTTGCAAGCCGTTTTCCACACCCATATAGCAATGGACGAAAAGCAGTTCGATTACGGCGATATGCTCTTTGAGCTTTGCAATAAATTGATAACAAGGCACACGCATATATTCGGCGCAAACCACGCAACCGACGCCGCCGAAGCGTTGAATTTTTGGAACGACGCAAAAAAGGTTGAAAAAAACTACGTTTCTTACACCGACGCTATGGAGCGTGTTCCCAAAAATTTGCCGTCGCTTATGTATGCCGAAAAAATTCAAAAACGCGCGAAAAAGAGCGGTTTCGATTTCGCCGACGCAAATGACGCATTGAATAAGGTTAAAGAAGAATTAAGCGAAATAATATCGGCTAAAACAAACGAAGACGTCACTATGGAATGTGGAGATTTGCTTTTTGCGGTCGTAAATTATTTGCGCATGATAGGCGTCGAACCCGAACTTACGCTTAAAGCCGCAACCGAAAAGTTTATGCGCCGTTTTAAGCGAATGGAGGAGATTTTGACGGCTAACGGAAAGCCTTTAGATGAATTTACGCCTGCACAAATGGACGAAGTTTGGAGAAAGGTTAAGGCGGAAGAAAAATGCGAATAGGGCAAATTGAACTAAAAAACAATCTTGTATTTGCGCCCATTGCAGGTTACAGCGACGTGGCAATGCGATATCTTGCGAGAAAATACGGCGCAGGACTTACATATACCGAAATGGTGAGCGTAAAAGGCTTATATTATGGCGGCAATACCAAATTTTTGCTTGAAAAATTAGACGACGAAACACCGAGCGCCGTTCAGCTTTTCGGAAGCGATCCCGAAGTGTTCAGAAAGGTAGTAAAATTTGAAGAAGTCCAAAAATTCGATATAATCGATATAAATATGGGTTGTCCTGTCAGAAAGATTGTTTCCAATGGCGACGGAAGCGCGCTTATGGACAATCCGACGCTTGTGTCGGAAATCGTCGCGGCGGCAAAGGAAAGTAAAAAAGCGGTGACCGTAAAATTCAGAATAGGGCATTTGACGGATTCGGTTTTAGATTGCGCCGTTATGGCGCAAAAGGGCGGGGCGGACGCTGTCACCGTTCACGGCAGAAGACAAATAGAGTTTTACAGCGGTGTTGCCGACCATAGTTATGCAAGGGAAGTAAAGAAAGCGGTTCAAATTCCCGTCATAGTCAACGGCGATATAAACTCAAAAGAAAGCTACAAAAAGGCTTTGACGGAAAGCGGCGCAGACGGAGCGATGGTGGCAAGAGCCGCTGTGGGAAGACCTTTTATCTTCTCCGAAATTTTAGATTTGCCTTTTAGCAAAAACGTTAAAAACGACGTTTTGACGCAAATAGAAATTGCGAAAAACTTTTATCCCCAAAACGTGCTTGTCGGCGTTATGAAAAAACATCTTTTAGCATACGCAAAGACAGCCGAACTACCTAAAAAGACGAATCTCGTTTTCACTTCGCTTACCGATTTTGACGATATGATGAAAGCGGTAGACGAATATTTTGTTTAAGAACAATTTTATAGGGAACGCAAAAATAAAAATTTCATTGAAAAACGTTATAAATATAAAAATCCATAGAAAATTCTATGGGATTTTTTATTGCTTTTTTTAAATTACTTTGCAAATAAGGCAAGCGGTGATTGCGCCTATAAAAGTTGAAAAAAGGGCAACGCCGATTGCATAAGTGATTTTTTTTGATTTACATTTAGATAAATACACGGCGGAGATATAAAACACCGTTTCGGTTGCGCCGGAAATGACGCAAGCGCATCTTGCGACGTAGCTGTCCGCTCCGTACGTTTTTATGATTTCTTCAATAAGAGCCAAAGTCCCGTTTCCCGACAGCGGTGTAAGAAGTATAAGTTCGCTAAGTTCCGACGGAATGCCTAAATAGCCGAGCGGAACGGCAAGTATTTTCGTTATGAAATCACTTAGTCCGCTTTCCTTGAACAAGGCTATGCAAATAAAAACGGCGGCGACGTAAGGAAACACCGCCTTAATAAGAGCAATGCTTTCGGTTGCTCCGTCTACAAAGCAGTCGTAAATTTTAACCTTTTTAATTGCGGAGTATAAAATTATAAGTCCGACCAAAGTCGGCAATATGTATTTAATTATCATTTACTATTGCGTTTTACCGCCGGCGTTCGTTTTTAAGTTTTATGGCGTTTAAATTTGTTGAGCGTTTGGTTTTAGCATTTTTCAAAGAAGCGTTTTTTGGAATTGCCGCAACTTTATTTTCATTTTGTTTTTCGCATTTTGAAAAAACTTTAAGAGGGTGTTTACCGTGTGCTGTTTTGCTTTTAGATATTATTTTGCACAGCAAAATTCCTACTCCCGTCGTTACGAAAGTGGATATTAAGGTTGGAAGCATAATGTCGGTCGGATTTGTACTTCCGCCGCTACTTCTCAAAGCAATGACGGTTGCGGGAATAAGTTGAATAGACGTTGCGGAAATTACGAGCAGAAGGCTCATATTGTCAGTTATGGTTTTTGAGCCGTCGTCCATAAGCTCCATAGCCTTAATGCCTGCCGGCGTTGCCGCGCCACCCATGCCGAGCATATTGGAGGCAAGGTTTATGGAAATGTACTTGTACGTTTCGTCACTTTCGCCTTTGAACAGCTTTTTCGTGACAGGGGTTATTAGTTTAGTAAGTTTATAGTCGAGTCCCGATTTTTCGAGCATTTTCAGGACGGAAAGCCAAACGCTGTAAATGGCAAGGAGTTTAAGACATAGCGTGATAGCGTTTGTCGCTCCGCTTATCATAGTTGGAAAAACCGCTTCGGGATTAACAACCGTGAGCGCAACAAGTCCCGAAACGGATAACAATAAAAAGACTACGTTCATAGTTTATATTTATTTTACAAGTCGGGTTTTTAGTAGTATAATATTTAAAAATAAAGATATGATTAAGTTTTGAGGCTGAAATGAGCAAAGAAGACAAATTTTATATTACGACGCCGATTTATTATCCGAGCGGCAAGTGGCATATCGGAACTTGTTATACAACGGTTATTTGCGACGCAATCGCAAGATATAAACGTATGCAAAACAAGGACGTTTTCTATCTTACGGGAACGGACGAACACGGTCAAAAAATCGAAACTACCGCAAAGGAACACGGCATTACTCCGAAAGAATGGGTAGACAAACAAGTAGAGTCTTTGAAAAAACTTTGGGAAATTTACGATATTTCTTACAATCGTTTTATCAGAACGACGGACGCAGACCACGAAAAATTAGCAAGTAAAATATTCGACAAACTCTATGAAAAGGGTGAAATTTATAAGAGCGAATACGAAGGCTGGTATTGTGTTCCGTGCGAGTCGTTCTGGACTAAGTCGCAACTTGTGGACGGAAAATGCCCCGATTGCGGAAGAGAAGTCACGCTTACAAAAGAATCGAGCTATTTCTTTAAACTTTCGAAGTATCAAGATAAAATTTTAAAACTCTTTGAAGAACATCCCGAATTTTTAGAGCCTAAGAGCCGTCAAAACGAAATGATAAACAATTTCTTAAAACCGGGGCTTAAAGACCTTGCCGTTTCGCGTACGTCCTTTAAGTGGGGTATTCCCGTTTCGTTTGATAAAGATCACGTCATGTACGTTTGGATTGACGCTCTTACGAACTATATTACGGCTCTCGGCTACGGTAGCGATGACGACAGCTTGTTTAAAAGATATTGGCCTGCCGACATTCATATGATGGCGAAAGAAATCGTAAGATTTCATTCCATCATTTGGCCTGCAATTTTGATGGCGCTCGATATCGAGCTTCCTAAAAAAGTTTACGGTCACGGCTGGTTGCTTTTCGACGGCGGAAAAATGTCGAAGTCGACGGGCAACGTTGTCGATCCGTTCTTGCTTGCCGATAAGTTCGGAGCGGACGCAATCAGATATTATCTTCTTCGTGACGTACCGTTCGGTCAAGACGGAATTTACACAAACGAACTTTTGCTTAAAAGAATAAACAGCGACCTTGTAAATACGCTCGGCAACCTCGTTAAGCGTACAAGCGCCATGATAGAGCAATATTTCGGCGGCGTAATTCCTGCGCCTTGCAAAAAAGAAGCGGTTGACGACGAGCTTATAAAAACCTTTGTCGATTTGCCTAAGCAGGTAGAAGCCGAAATGGATAAGTATGACACGTCTAAAGCTCTTAACGCAATTTTCGACGCGCTTAGCAGAGCAAATAAATATATCGACGAAACGACGCCTTGGGTGTTGAATAAAGAAGGCAACGTCGACAGACTTAAAACTGTTATGTATAATCTTTCGGAAGCAATCAGATTTGCCACCGTATTGCTTACTCCGTTCCTTACGAAAACGCCTGACAAGATTTACGCTTCCTTCCCGTTTGACAAAAAGCTCAGAGAACTTGACAGCTTAAAAGAATTCGGAGCTAAAATCGACGGCGTAAAGGTCGAACAAAAAGACGCTATTTTTAACAGAATAGACATTCCGAAGACTCTTAAAGAGATGGAGGAAATTGCGGCAAAAACCAAAAAGGAAGCCGCCGCTAAAAAAGAAGAAAAGAAAGAAAATATTGAGGGTGTTATGGATATTTCACAAATCGCAATCGACGATTTTGCAAAAGTCGATTTAAGAGTAGGTCAGATTCTTACCGCAGAAAAAGTCGAAGGCGCGGATAAACTTTTGAAGTTCAGCGTCAAGGTCGGCGAAGAAGAGAGAACTATCGTCAGCGGAATAGCAAAGCATTATACGCCTGACGAGCTTATCGGCAAAGAAGTCATTGTGGTTGCAAATCTTAAACCTGCAAAGCTCCGCGGAATTATGAGCGAAGGTATGCTCCTTTGCGCAGTCGACGGCGACAAAGTCGTTTTGATTACGCCTATGGTCAACGTAAACAGCGGGTCAAAAGTATGTTAATAGATACCCACTGCCACTTAACGGACGAAAGGTTCGATTCTGATAGGGAAGAAATTATTTCTTCCCTTTTTCAAAACGGAATTGAAAGAGCGATAGTTGTAGGTTATGATCCAAAGTCATCGCTTGTCTCGTATAATCTTGCCCGAAAGCACGACTTAATTTATTGTGCGGTCGGAACTCATCCGCACGACGCTAAAGATTTTAAAGATGCCGATTTAGAGTTGTACGCCTCGCTTGCAAAGGACGAAAAAACCGTTGCAATAGGTGAGATAGGGCTTGATTATTATTACGACTTATCGCCGAGAGAAACGCAAAAAAGAGTTTTTGCAATTCAGCTTGAATTTGCCGACAGCTTAAATCTTCCCGTCATTTTGCACGTAAGGGACGCATATGAAGATACTTATGAAGTTTTAAACCAAAATTCGAATTATCTTAAAAACGGATTGCTTTTTCATTGTTACAGCGGTTCGGCGGAAATGGCTAAAAGGTATTTTAAATTCGACCCGTATTTCTCATTCGGCGGAAGCATTACGTTTAAAAATGCCAAGACGTGCTATGATGTTTTGCCGATTATAAGTAAGGACCGCATTTTGTTTGAAACGGACAGTCCGTATCTTACGCCCGTGCCGTTCAGGGGCAAACGCAACGAGCCGCAATACACAAAATATGCCGCAAAAAAAGCTGCGGAGATTTTGAGCGTTGACGAAAACGAACTAATAGACGTATCGACAATCAACGCTAGGCGGCTTTTTAAAAAACTTAAGTAGAACAGATTTTAAACGAATAACGTGTAAAACGTATAATCGATTAAATCTAAATGCGTTAAGTTCTGACCATTAAACAACTGTAATACGAATGAGCATATAACGAGTAAAACAATAACCGATTTATCGTATAACGGTTTAAGCCTTTTTAAGTGTTTAAAGAAGTTTAAACCAAATGTTTAGTTACAAAAAAAACCTTATCGCCAAGATAAGGTTTTAAGTATTAGCAACACAATTCACTCGTCAACCGACTTACCGACCTTAAATTCAATAAGCCAAATTGACCGACTGAATTTATTGTATTAGGAGGGCTTGATTATGCTGCTAAGAAAGGCAAACGCCTTTTTATCTTTTGTACTTC
>JAQYCY010000145.1:0-6464 GCA_028724485.1 Bacillota bacterium
CCTTGCGGAATGAAACCGTCGGACAGCTGTTTAAGCTCGAACTCGTACTTAGCGTCGTTTGCGAAAAAATCCGCATACTTCTTTTCGACGTTGCATGCGGTCAAAAAAACCAAATTGAATAGCAATAACAAGCAAACGGTCAAAACGATAACCGTTTTGCCTTTAAAACCGTTTGAATTAGATTTCTGCGTTCTCGTTAAATTCAAATTGTTCGCCCTTTTAATTTTCATACAGTCTCCGTCCTTACAATCTTGCTCATACAATCTTTGCTAAGCCGCTTTGCTTGGCTTAACTGTTTTATTATAAATCATTTTTTCATTAAGTTGCAAAATTGACTTACATTATGATTTTAGCACACGGTTTTTGAAAATAAAATACTTTATCGAGTAATGTTTTATATCGACTAATATTTTTATAGTCTTATATCGATACGCCTTGTTTTAATCGCTACGCTTAGCTTAAAAGGCTTGCCTGTCGGCCTTACCTTAATATTGCTTGTTTGTTAGCCTTGCCTTGCAAACGGAGATAAAATTAAAAAGACGGCAGATGCCGTCTTTAAATTTCTATAGCCGTCAGGTAATTGCCCTAAAACGATTTTCGATTCCCTTTGCTTTATTTATTTAACAAATGAATTTTGTTGTTTGCCTTTACGCTATCATCTGACAAATAAAATTCAAATCACTTATTCGGGCAAGTTGATAATTATCTGTTCCGACGCCCTTAAAGCCGATTTGTGAATTTTACGTTACTCCGTCAATTTGCAGGTTTGTAGCTGTCTTTTAGGGCGACTATCGAGCCGTAACAATTTTCATTCTCTTTGACGTAATAGCCTATTCTTAAAAATTGAAATCTATCGCCGACCGCCGCCGAGCTTAAAAATTCTTCCGCTTTGCCGTTTATCTTTATAAGGCTGTTCGGATTGAGCCTTTGACTGAAATCGCCTTCGCCGTCAAGAATAAGACTGTCATATTTGTTTATCGTGACGTCATGGCAGGTTTTTGCGTTCACCCAATGAATTGTGCCTTTGACTTTCATACCTGCGTTTGCGCCGCCTTGCTTGCTGTCTTCGATAAGATCGCAATGAACGCAAACTACTTTGTCCCCGTCAAGCTCTACGCTTTTGTATTTTATGATATAAGCGCCTTTAAGCCTGACCATTCCGTCCGGTTTAAGTCTGAAATATTTAGGCGGTGGATTTAAGCAAAAATCCTCACGCTCTATATAAAGCTCTCTGCCAAACGTTACGCTATGCGTTCCGCTTCCTTCTTTTTGCGGATTGTTTTCAATTTCGACTTGTTCGCTCTTGTCTGTCGGATAATTGTCGATAACAAGTTTAAGCGGGTCTAAAACGCACATTGCGCGCGTTGCGTTGAGATTGAGATTTTCTCTTACGCAATGTTCGAGCATAGCCATATCGACTTCGCTGTCTGCTTTTGCAACGCCGATTCTGCCGCAAAAATCTCTGATTGCTTCAGGCGGATATCCACGGCGGCGTACCCCCGAAAGCGTGGACATTCTCGGGTCGTTCCAGCCGTCGACTACGCCTTCGTCAACGAGCTTTTTCAAAAAGCGTTTGCTCATAACCGTGCGGTTTATGTTGAGCCTTGCAAACTCTATCTGACGAGGCTTCTTTTCAAAGTCGCAGTTGTTGACAAACCAATCGTAAAGCGGTCTGTGATTTTCAAATTCAAGCGAACAAAGAGAGTGAGTTATTCCCTCTATTGCGTCTTCGAGCGGATGCGCAAAATCGTACATAGGATAAATGCACCACTTATCCCCCGTGCGATGATGAGTCGCCCTCAAAATTCTGTATATAACAGGGTCGCGCATATTTATGTTCGGCGACGCCATATCGATTTTTGCCCTTAACGTTTTTTCGCCGTCGGCGTATTCGCCGTTTTTCATTTCTTCAAACAGTTTAAGGTTTTCTTCAACCGAACGGTTTCTAAACGGCGACTCAACGCCTGCCGTTGTAAGCGTTCCGCGGTTTTGGCTTATTTCGTCAGCCGAAAGGTCACAAACGTACGCCAAACCTTTCTTTATGAGAACTATTGCCTTTTCATACATAATGTCGAAATAATCGGAAGCGTAAAGTTCTCTATCCCAGCTGTAACCGAGCCATTTGATATCTTCCTTAATCGATTCGACGTATTCAACGTCCTCTTTCGACGGGTTCGTGTCGTCAAAACGCAAATTGCACTCGCCGTTAAACTTCTCTTTTATTCCGAAATTTATCGAAATCGCCTTTGCGTGTCCTATGTGCAAATAGCCGTTTGGTTCGGGCGGAAAACGGGTAATGATTTTGTCGTGCTTGCCCGACTCTAAGTCTTTAACTATAATGTCTTCAATAAAGTTGTTTGCTTCCATAATTTATCCTTTACATCCACAGCTATGTGGAAATATTATATTTTTTGATTTGACAAGCATTTTCCCGTCGTTTTCGACAAAGCCGAATTTTTTTAGTCTGTCGTCGACCTTGTCGATTTTCACGACGTAATCGCCAAGCGACAATTTAAAAAGCACCGTTCTGAAAAAGAAATCGCGACTTGCAAAATCGTCGAACTCTTTCAATATTGCAAGTTCTTCGATTGTGACTTCTCCGTCTATTTTCATTCGGCATATTCCGACATTCTTTTCGCCGTCGAATAAAACGACGTTTGCTCCGCGGACTTCGCCGAGATTTAATTTGTCGTAAAGTGATTTTAACACATTTGAATCGGTCGTAAACGCTACTTGTTGCATAGCTAAATTTTATAACTGCAAAATGTTGTTGTCAACTGTTTGACGCATTGCGCAAAAAAAGGACGCCTTGGCGTCCTTTAATTAAACTTAATGCACGATACTTATGCCTTTCGATGCAGAATGCTTTTGGCAAATAGTTTATTCACACATTGTTTTTTCAAGCATAGCGCTCTTTACGTCGCATCTTATCGGCGCGGCTTTAATTGCCTTTATCATTTCATCTTTCGACGTCGCATTCTTGATTTTCCTAAATGCTATCCATCTTAACGGGAAGAAGATATGATAATCTTGCATAACGGATTTTACTCTTTCAAGCAAGTCTTCCGTTTCCTTAAACTTCATTTCGCTAAGTTCGATAACGTGCGCGCCGCCGTCAAGCACAAGGCTGTCTGCCACTTTTCCGTCAATTTTAATTTTTGCAGAAACAAGATTTGTTACGCATAACGTTTGCTTTTTAAGATTTGGCAAATTGCCCGATATTTCGATTTTTAAGCCGCTATCGGTAAGCGTTTGCTTGTAAGACATTTCGCCGTCTTCGTCAAACAGCGTATATTCGCCGTTTCCGCTAAAAATCTTAACCGTAAGGTCTTCGAACGTAAGTTTGTTCGTTTCGCCGTCTGATAGCATAGGAACGATTGCTCCTGCTTTTGCGAATACGGGAATGGTGTCGAGCTTTCGCCAAACTTTCATCGTCTTTTTGCCGACGTACTTTTCGCCCGTAAAGAAATCATACCACTCGCCCTCAGGGAAATATACCTTTTCGCCTGCTCGGTTGAAATATCTTTTTATTTTTGACGTAATAGGGCAAACGAGAAGTTCGCTTCCGAAATAGTATTCGTTTTTGATTTTATAAGCCGCTTTTTCCGAATGTTTGTAATAAAGCGGCGTCATAAGCGGTTCGCCTTTTAAATGCGTCAACTTGTTCGCCGTGTAAAGATAAGGAAGCATCTTTTGTCTGAGTCTTAAAAAGTCTTCCGCTATTTCGTCAATATCTTTACGATAAAGCCACGGCTCTTTGCCTGTAAACTCGCCGCTCGAACTGTGAAGTCTGTTTATCGGCGAAAACACGCCGAATTGCAGCCATCTAAGATAAAGCTCGTCGCGCCCTTTACCTAAAACGTGACCGCCTATATCGTGCGACCACCAAGTGTAGCCGACGTTTGTTGCGTTGACTGTAAAATACGGTTGAAACTTCAAACTTTTCCAAGCAATTATGCAATCGCCCGAAAAGCCCAGCGGATAGCGATGAGAGCCAAGCCCTGCGTATCTTGACAAAATAAGTCCGTCGCCGTTTTTAACACTGTCCAAAAAATGATAGTGATTTAAAAGCCAAAGCGGATCAAGCCCTTTAACACTCGACTTTTTACCCTGTTGCCAATCTATCCACCAAAAGTTTACGCCGTCCTTTTCATAAGGGTGGTGCAAAATATCGAAGTAGGACGTAATAAACTTAGGGTCACTCATATTAAATTCGACCGTTTGTTTTGTATCGGGGTCAATGCCGTTTGCTTTTGCCATTTCGGGATACATTTTTTCAAACGCCCTTACACCGTCACGAGGGTGAATATTTAGCGTAACCGCCATACCCCTGCTATGCAATTCCTTTAAAAAGCGTTTATAATCGGGGAATAATTTTTCATTCCACGTATAACCCGTCCAGCCTGCGCCTTGCAAAGGGTTTGAGGCTTTATACTCTTTCGGCACGTCTTTAACAATGTGCCAATCCATATCGACGGTTGCTACGCCTATCGGAATTTTACGCTCCTTAAACTTGTCCATAAGCGCAAGATACGTCTTTTCCGAATACGGATAATATCTTGACCACCAGTTTGTCAAAGCGTACTTAGGAAGAAGCGGCGGATAGCCGGTGAGCGCGAAGAAATCTTTAAGACAGCTTTCGTAATCGTTTCCGTAACAAAAAACGTAAAAATCACCGCTACCCTTTTCACGGCGCGACAATGTGCCGTCTTCGTTAAGCAAAAATGACTTTGTGTCGTCAACGACGCTAACGCCGTCTTTTGCCATTATGCCGTCTTCAAGCTTGACTTTTCCTAGTCTGAAATCGAGCGTTCTTATCGTGCCTTTAAGGTTATGTCCGTCGCCGAGTTTTTTATCTGTTTTTAAGTCGGTTGCGGTAACTGCCGCTAGGAATCTGTCAAATTCAAACACAACCTTATTTGTCTTAATTTTGACTTTGTTCTTGTTTTGCTTTAAAACTTCAAACGTCGGCGCGCCGAAATTTCGGCACAAAACGGTTTGCGTTGCGCTGTCCGTGAATGCTTTTATCTCGATACGAAAAAGCCTATCGGTGATAACGCTTATACGATAGTCTTTTCCTTTTACAACTTTTTGTTCGTCAATGACGTCTGACGAAATATGAAATCTCTCCATTTTACTCCTTAAACAAAATCGCAAGGAACTTGCACGGCTTGCCGCCGATAGCAATCATTCCGTGTGGTTTTGAAGAATCGTAATAAACCGTGTCTCCTGCATTTACGACGTCCTCGTGTCCGTCGATTGAAACTTTAAGGCTTCCGTCCAAAACGTAGTCCATTTCCTGACCTTCATGCGTTGACAAAGTGATAGGCTTAGATTGCTCGGCTTCGGAATAAGGAGCGGAAACCATAAACGGCTCGCCGAGCCTTCCGCAAAAGTTTGAAGCTAAATGTTGATATGTGAAACTTTGACGACGTTCGACTTTAAGTCCTTCGCCTGCCCTTACTATGCTGTAACCTTTAAGTTTCGGTGTGTGTCCCGTAAATAAAGCCGTAACGTCGATGCCCAAACGCTCGGCGCATTTGCAAAGCATCGTAACCGAAAAGTCAACCGTTCCGCTTTCGTGCTTGATGTAGTCGGCTTCGCTCATAGAGCAAACGGCAGCCATTTCCGCCGTCGAAACTTCTTCGATTTCTCGAAGTCCCTTTAATCTTTCTGCAATTTCAATAGTGTTTGACATATAAGCCTCCATTTAGTGAAATTATATAATTAAACTTTCTCATTGTCAAGATAAGCGATTATTCCTTTTGTTATCGATGACAATTTAATCGCCAATTTTTTCTGTTAAATAAAACCCAAGCCGCCTTCCGTTGTTTTGTACAGTCTTTTTGCCCTGCCTGTCCGACGTCTTTCTATTTTCGGTTTTATGTTTACGCAAATTGCGTTTGCAACTTATGCTTTGCCGTTATCGTATTTATGTTTTATGTCTTGCACCTTTATTTTAATTCTTGACAACTGCTCCTTTGTAATTTCGTGGCTTTTGCTTTTCCCCTTTTATGTTCGTTTCTTTTACGATTTTAGGACAAACAAAAAATCCGCTTGAAAAAGCGGATTTTTGTTTGTCATATATTTTTGATTTCTCAAAAACTTTTGTTTTCGTTTCTTACATAGATACCATCAAGAAACGGAGTACGAAGATGATCGAGATAATCAAGATAAGGAGGTCGCCTGACAAGAATTCACCATAGACCTTTTTGCCTTCTTCGTCTTTCGTTACGCCATAATAAGCCTTAATCTTTTCTGCGCCGCCAAAGATAACGGTGAAGAACTTAATGATTGTGTAAGCAATAAGTCCGATACCGATACCGTTTGAAATCGAGTAAGTAAGCGGCATCATAAAGATAACAAGGAATGCAGGGATAGAAACCGTAAGGTCTTTGAAGTCGATATCCTTCACGTTTCCAAGCATCAATACGCCGACAAAAATCAAAGCCGATGCGGTTGCC
>JAQYCY010000146.1:0-3633 GCA_028724485.1 Bacillota bacterium
CAAAAGGAAATAAACGAAATTCCCGCAGTTATCGTAAAGACGATAGATATATATATGAAAAAGCTCAATCCGCTTACTATGATAGAGCCTGAGTTTTGGGAAGATATTGACAGAATAGAATTCGTTGCGTGCGGAACGAGCTATCACGCAAGTATGGTCGGCGCAATGTTTGCGGAGGACAATGCGCACAAAGTTTGCAGAACGCATTTTGCAAGCGAGTTCGTTTACAATCCGCCATATATCGACGAGCGCACCCTTTGCGTGTTTGTAAGTCAATCCGGTGAAACCGCCGACACGTTGCACGCCGTCAAAGTTGCAAAAGAGAACGGAGCGAAAACGCTCGGCATAACAAACGTGATGACAAGCAACCTCGTTCATATTTGCGATCATTCGCTACCGATTTGCGCAGGTGCGGAAGTTGCGGTTGCTTCGACTAAGGCGTACAACGCGCAAGTCACCGTTATGATGCTTCTTGCCGACTTCCTTCGCGACGGAAATTACGAAACGATTGCGCGTCGCATTTCGAGTCAGGCAATGACGATAAATCTCGACGAAATGTGGAACGCCGCCAAAGCGTTTGTCAAAAAGATAAACGGCAGCAGGTCGATTTATTTCGTCGGCAGACATATGGACTATATAACGTGCTTGGAAGCAAGCCTTAAACTTAAAGAAATTTCGTATATACCTTGCGAGGCGTATGCGGCGGGCGAATTAAAACACGGCACGATTGCTCTTGTCGAAGATGGCACGACTATGCTTGCAATAGTAACCGAACCGAAACTTATTTCAAAAACGCTTAACATAGTCGAACAGGCAAAGGCAAGGGGGGCGACGCTTAAATACTATACGTCGCTCGACCTTAAAGACTTTGCGGTGAAAGATAAGGATATTTTGAAAGCGCCTAAGGTTGACGTGGAATTGTCGCCGTTATTTTCGATAATACCGATGCAGATGGTTGCCTATCTCGTTTCGGTCGGAAAGGGCTATGATCCGGACAGACCGAGAAACCTTGCAAAGTCCGTTACGGTTGAATAGCGGCGGATTTGTTTTGGAACAAGTAATGCGCTAACATTTATATTTCAGTCTATACTTGATGAAACAAAAACATCGATGATCAAAGAAAATCGGCAAACCGATTAACGATTTGCTTTTATGTAAACGCAGATAAAGGAGAAAGAATACCAAATGGTACTTTACGTAGTAATTGCGGCGGCGATTCTGCTGGCTTTGGCGGTAGGCGCAAATTACAATAGAAAAGCAGTTATGAAGTCGAATACGGGAGTAATTTCCAGAAAGAACGTCGGCGACGAAAGATTGTATTTTTTTGTCGTGCTTCTTTTTTTGTGGGTTCTTACCGCATTCCGCAGTTCCAATATCGGCAACGATACTCCGACTTATCTGAATTATTTTACAAGAATAAATCTTTGGGGCATCAATAAAGATTTCGCAATCGAGATAGGGTATCAATACTATTGTTTGATAATCGGAAAAATAACAACAAGCGGTGCGGGGCTTTTGATAATAACCGCAACGATTTGCTATTTAGGAGTTGGAATATACGTTTATAAATATTCCAAAAATTTAATGTTCTCGCTGGTGCTTCTGTTTTGCACTTGCTTTTCCATTTTTACGAACATTTTAAGGCAAAGTCTTGCAATGGTCATTTGCTTATATGCGTATCAGGCGATAAGACACAGAAAGCTGATCACGCCGATAGTTTTGATTTTGCTTGCTTATACTTTCCATAAAACAGCGCTAATATGCTTTGCATTCTTTCTTAAAGGTTTATGCCCTAAAAGGATGTGGTTTGTCGCATTTGTCGCGATAGTTTTAGCAGTACTTTCTGTCAGCGGAATGTTGTCAAAAATTTTATTAAAAGTCATACCTGAATATGCGGGATATTTTAGCGGCAAGTATGTAGGTAGCGGAAGACTTGCGGTTACGTATTCGATTGCGCAGAGTTTTGTTTTTTGCTGGGTGATATATTATGCGAATATGAAAAATCGGTATTGCGATAAACTTGTTACAACCAATTTCGTGGGACTTTTGCTTTTAAACTGCTTAGCATACAGCGTAAATTTGTTCACGAGAGCAAGCACGTACTTTATGCTTATAGGCATTGTGGAACTTCCTAACGCATTGATGGCTTTGCCGAAAGAAGAGAGAAAATTCCTAACGTATGTAATAGGTTTGGTTATGGTGGCGATGGTGTTTGTGTCTATGGTGTTCAGACCCGAATGGAATCGCCTGTATCCATATGAATTTTGGAATTTCGCCGGTTAATTTAATGAATACGCTTTTTAATTAGAAGCACACAATTTGACAATAACGTAAAAAATGTTATAATAGTTAAAGAAAGTATATATGAGTAAATAATAATTTTTTAACCCACACAGTGTAATCAAGAGGAAAAATGGTAATTCTACATTTAGTAAGCAGTTCTAATAATAAAGCGAACGGCGTCCATGTCGTCGTTCCGCAATATGTAAAAACCCAAAACGAATTTGCGGACGTAAGGCTTGTAAATTACCGCAATATTGATTGCGAAACGGATGCTATGCAACTCGAATACAGGGGAGCGGAAAATTTTCCCGATTATTTGCCTAAGCCTTACGACAAGCCTGACCTTGTAGTTTTTAACGAAGTAAATCTCATCGAAAACATAAAGGTTTATAAACAGCTTTTAAAAAGGCATATCCCGTATGTCATAATTCCGCACGGCGAAATTACAGACGGCGCTTTGCATAAAAAATGGCTGAAAAAGAAGATAGCGTATATTTTGTTTTTTAATAAGTTCATAAGAAAAGCAAAAGCCGTACAGTGTTTGTCCGACGGCGAATTGAATGAAATAAAAATCAAAACGCCGACAAAATTTATATCCACGAACGGCATTTTCGAGGCGCACGAAAAGAAAACCGAATTTTCCGAAGACGGTTTCAACCTTGTTTATATCGGCAGACTCGATTACATGCATAAAGGTTTGGATTTGTTGTTTGACGCTTTATCAAAAATCAAAGCAGAGGGCAGTATTCCGAATATAAAGCTTAGCATTTACGGTCCCGATTTTGCAGGAAGACTTACGACTCTTAAAGAGTTCGCAAAAAGTTTCGATATAGAAGATATAGTATCGTTTAACGGGCCTGTTTTCGGCGCCGAAAAATTTAACGCGCTTAAAGCAAACGATTTGTTTATTCAGACTTCGCGTTTTGAAGGTATGCCTTTGGGAATTATCGAAGCTATGAACGTCGGTATGCCTGTTATTATTACGGAAGGCACAAATCTTACAGCCGATATTGCCGAGTACGGCTACGGCTATAATGCGGGAAACGATGCGGAAGGCATTAAAAACGCGATAAAAGAAGCATATAGCGACAGAAAGAAGTGGAAAGAAAAGAGCAAAAATGCTATTGCCTATACCGAGAAAAAGTTTGCGTGGGATAGCATTGCCAAGTCTTGTGTGGAAAATTACAAAAGAATTTTGAATAAATAAAGAATTACGAGCGGAAAGCAATTTACACAAAACCGCATAAAATACGATTAAAGTAGCAAAGATTATGCGGCAATTTGTAAGTTGCAAAAATAATTATGATGAAACGTGCGAATTTTGTTAAAATAGCCATAATTTTGTTGCTC
>JAQYCY010000147.1:0-5548 GCA_028724485.1 Bacillota bacterium
GACTAATAATGCTATTAAGACGAATAAAATGATAATTAAAGTAATTGAATCATATCGGAATGCTTTGAGAGCATATAAAACACAGGTAGGACTAATGTATTGATAGTTTGATTTTAAGACCGAAATAATCTCTTGTAAAAAACAAAACGAACTTTGAATTTTCATCAAGGTTCGTTTTATTCTTGTTTGGTGCCGATGACCGGACTTGAACCGGTACGGTTGTTACACCGAGGGATTTTAAGTCCCTTGCGTCTGCCTATTCCGCCACATCGGCTAATGAAAAAGACGCTTTAGACGTCTTTTTTGGAGGCACCACCCAGATTTGAACTGGGGATGAAGGTTTTGCAGACCTCTGCCTTACCACTTGGCTATGGTGCCACAAACAGCTACTCTAATATATCAAAAATATCAAAAATTGGCAACTGTTTTTATATATTTTTTACTTTTTTCTATCTATGAGCATTTCGGCAAATTCTTTAAGCGCTTCACCTTTTCCGTTACAATATATGCTGCATATTGCACAATTTGTGTATTCTTTTAACAAGTTTTTTGCTTCGTTGTCACTTAAAAACCTTTTTACGTTTTGTTCTTCGGCTTCCGTTTCCAAAAGGTCATCGGCAATCTGAAAAGCGATTCCGAGATTTTCGGCATATTTTTCTAAATTGCGGATAGTTTCGTCATTTGCTTTACAAATAATTCCACCGCCGATAAATGCAGCTTTGAACAAGGCGGATGTCTTTAAGCTGTATGTTTTAAGCAATTCTTCCGTAGATTTCGAAACGCTCAAATCCATAACCTGTCCGCCGAGCATTCCGCCCATTCCTGCATATTTGGCAAGATACGGCATAGGATTGTTTTCACCGCCAAACAGCGAATATCCCCTTTCATACGCCAAATTCAAAAGCGCATCACCTGCCAAAACGGCAACCCATTCGTTAAACTCTCGATGAACGGTTTTTTTGCCGCGCCGATAGTCGTCATCGTCCATACACGGAAGGTCGTCGTGAATAAGCGAATACGTATGCACCATTTCAACGGAAATTCCGTATTGAAATACGCTTTCTAACGTTTCTTCGTCAATTTCGCCGCCGCTTGCGTAAAGCGCACCCAAATAGACGGCGTACGGTCTAAGCCTTTTGCCGCCGCTAAAAAGCGCGTATCTCATGGCTTTTTCCGTGATATTTTCGCCGACAACCGCATCGCCGAGACGCTTATCGAATTCCGCAATAAAATCGCAAAGTTTAATCAACGTTCAGTTCCTCGGTAAGTTTTTTCATTTCATCGGTCAAAAGCAAAATTTTACCTTTTTGTTCTTTAAGCTCGTTAATGCAATTCTTCGACAATTCGATTCCTTTTTGAAAAAGAGAAATAGCTTCGTCAAGTTTGACGTCGCTTTCAAGTTTTCTGACTATATCTTCGAGTTCGGACAAGGTTTTTTCAAATTCCATTTTAGTCTCCTTCGTTAAGTGAAATTTTTTCGATTTTGGCTTCGACGCTTCCGTCATATCCTCGAGCCTTCACAACGTCGCCGACGGCAAGCGATTTGACGCCGTTTATTTGCGTATCGCCTTTGCTGATTTTAAAATAACCGCGTTTTAAAGTTTTTAGCGGACTTAAATTGTCAAGCGACGCAAAAGCCGCTTTTGCTCTCTGCTCCGCTTCCGTTTCTTTTTTCTTTATCAAATTGCAAGCGGACACGTCAAGGTCTTTAAGACGAACGACGCATTTGTTCAATGTTTTCTTTGCGCCTGCCACTAAGGCGTTTGAAAGCGACAAAATCTTTTTTTCTTTGCCGCCGTAAAATTCGCTTCCTGCCTTAGAAAACTTTGCGTTTAATACTTCGAGCTTATGACTTTTCGTTTTGAAAAGTCTGTCAAGACAGCTTATAGCTTCTAAGTCCAGACCTTCGATATACTCTAACGTTTTGTAAAAATCGAATGCTACAAGTTCTGCCGCCGCGGTAGGCGTTGCAGCTCTTTTATCCGCAACGAAATCGCATAGCGAGAAATCCGTTTCATGCCCTACGGCGGACACAATCGGCGTTTTTGCGGCATATACGGCTCTTGCAAGCGTCTCGTCGTAAAACGGCGCTAAGTCCTCAAGAGAGCCTCCGCCGCGAGCAATTACGATTACGTCATAGCCTAAATTGTCTACGTTTTTAAGCGCCGCGGCAATTTGCGCCCCTGCGCCCTCGCCTTGCACCCGAACGTCGCGAACGACAATGTTCGTATACGGGTTTTTGTTTCGCACGGTCGTCACAATATCTCGTATAACCGCGCCCGTTTTGCTCGTCAGAACAAGTACGTTTTTGTTATATTTTGGAATAGGTTTTTTGTGACTTTCATCAAACAAGCCTTCCGATTGCAGTTGTTTTTTGAGTTGCTCGAATTTTAAAGCAAGCAAACCGTCGCCGTACGGCTTAATTTCTTTGACAATAATACTAAGCCTGCCGCCTTTGACGTAATAGTCAAGGTCGCCTCGAACGATAACTTGTTCGCCGTCTTTCGGAATATACGTTTTTCGAAATTGAAAACACGAACATTGTATAGCGGCATTTTCGTCTTTTAACGCAAAATAAGCGTGCGGACCGGACGTTTTAAAACCCGAAATTTCACCTAAAACTTCGACGTTTTTAAACAATCCCGAATCAAAGCACGCTTTAACCGATAAACTTATTTCCGTAACTGAAATTACTGCCATTTATTTCCTTTTATCTGCCGACTTTACCGTATTGCTCATTAGCATTGCAATTGTCATAGGGCCTACGCCGCCCGGAACGGGAGTTATAAAAGACGCTACCTTTTCGACGCTATCAAAATCTACGTCGCCGCATAATCCTTCGTCTGTTCTGTTCATTCCGACGTCAATGACAATCGCGCCGTTTTTTACCATATCGGCTTTTATGAGTTTCGCTTTTCCGACCGCCGCAACCAATATATCCGCTTTTGAAGTAAAATCTTTCAGATTTTCGGTTTTTGAATGACATATCGTCACGGTGGCATTTTCTTTCAAAAGCATCATAGCCATCGGTTTTCCGACGATGTTGCTTCTGCCGACGACTACCGCGTTTTTACCTGCAATTTCGACGCCCGTAGATTTTATAAGTCGCATACAACCTTTCGGAGTACAACTTTCAAATCCGTCTTTGCCTAAAACAAGGTTTCCCACGCTGTTTGAAGAAAAGCCGTCGACGTCTTTCAAATCGGAAATTGCCGAACATACTTTTTCTTCGTCAAGCCCCTTAGGAAGCGGCAGTTGAACAAGGATTCCGTCAACCGTTTTGTCGTTGTTCAACGTTTCGATAAGTTCGACAAGTTCTTTTTCGCTTACGTCGTCGCCGAAAGTGAATGACAACGATTTAATGCCGACCTCTTCACATGATTTTATTTTGTTGCGGACATAAATTTGACTTGCAGGATTGCTACCTGCCAATATGACGGCAAGACAAGGCATAACTCCCTTAGTTTTAAGCTCGTCAACCTTAATTTTAAGTTCTTGTTTAACTTCCTCAGAAATCTTTTTTCCGTCAATAATTGTAGCCATAATTACTCCTTCGTAACCACACCTTTAAGTACGCCGTTGACAAATTTGCCCGATTTTTCTTCGCCATAGCGTTTCGCTAGTTCAACCGCTTCGTTTATGACGACAGCCGTCGGCGTATCGGTGAATTTCAATTCATACACCGCAACCGCCAGAACGGCAAAGTCGGGACGATAAATTCTGTCAACCGTAAAGCCGTTTGCGTTTGCTTCGATAATGCTCTTAATTTCGTCATAATGATTTATTACACCGGTATAAACCGAATCGATAAATTGCTTATCGTCATCATCAAGCGAGCTGTCCATAAGCATCAATTCGAGCGTTCCGTCATTTTTAGTTAAATAATAAGTATATTCGAATACTATTTTAAAAACTGTTTCTCTTGCAACTCTTCTACTCATAATGTACCTTTAAAAAAGAATATTTCCGTCTATTGTTCGTTAGGCGGAAATATTACGCTTACTACTGTTACGTTAATCGACGTGACCGTATATCTCGTCGAGGCTTCGACGGTTTTAAGCGCAACCTCTTGCACTTGCGCAACCACGTCAGGTACGCTGTAACCGTGAAAAATATTGGCAAATATATCTATTGTAACTTTATCGTTAGGCATAATATAAACGCTTACGCCCTCACCGCGGAAACGTCTGTTTTTCGTGCCTGCTTTTTCGTCGATAACTTCGATACCTTCAACTTTGTTTGCGGCCTCCGTAACCAAAGCCTTGATAACGTCGCTGTAAACTTCAATGTTGTCTACTTGATTTCTTGCCATATCGCCCTCCGCCGATATTATAGCATAGCGATATGGCAAAAATCAATCGTTTTTTGGAAATGAACCGCGTCAAGTTTTTAGCACGCTCAAGTCAAATCGAACTGATATTCGTTATCGTCAAAGTCTTAAGAATACGGAATGACGTTGACCGATTTAGCGTTATAATCGGTTTCGCCGACGACAAGTTCGATAATCTTTGCCGCTTCGTTGAGTTTAAGTTCGTTTGATACTACCACTACGTTCGCGCTGGTATCGCCAAGCGTAACGATTGCGTCCTCAAAACCTTGTCCTTTGATAAGACCTTCGATGTAAAGCTCTTTGTCCATACGGCTGACGATTTCGAGTTTCATATCTTCCGCCGCTTTTTTAGCCGCTTCCGACGTGTCTGTCGACTTAATTATTGCGTCAAGTTCCGCCAATTCCTCAGAGCGCAAAGCCGTTCTGTCACTGCGATATGCGTTGAAAAACGTTTGCGTAGTAGCTCCTGCCGTAGTATCGTCAGTGCCGCCAAGCACGTCGCGGTTTAATGCCCAGTTTAACACGCCCGTTGCAACGAGCAACACAACCATAAGGCTGAGCACCAAAATTTTCTTTTTGTTTTTCTTCCAAAACTCCATAAAAACCTCCCTTTCATTAAACTTTATTGCTTGCATAAACCGAAACTATGTCCGCATTTACGTTTAACGCCACTTTTGTCGCTTCAAGAAGTTTAAGCCTTATGCTTAAATCCTTTGCGCCGCTCGCAACCACAAGCACGCCGCTTATTTTGCCGTCCATTTGCGTAATCATTACGTTTACTTCGCCTGCGCCGTCTATCGCCGAAAGTATTTCCGAAAGTCTCGCCTCGTCCGAGCTTTGCGACGCAGAAGTCACCGAACTTACGGGGGTATCGGTTTTTGATTGCTTAGTCAGTCCGCTGTAAAGCAACAATGCGATAGCAATAATAAAAAGGCAAAGAATGAATTCGATATTTTTGATTTTTTTCAATTTGACTACGAGCGGCGATTTTCTGATTTTATCGATAAAACTCGTTTTTTTCTTTTCTACGATTTCTACTTCCATTCGCCCTCCCGTTCGTCGAATTTTACGACGATATTGCCTTTTTCAATTCCCGTGACCTTCGACGACGTATCCGTCACTTGCGTTATAAGTATATTCATATCTTTTTCTTCAAGAACTTTTTTCGGAATAATAATTTCGGCTTTTTTTTCGCCGCCGACCTTTTTAATTTCGACG
>JAQYCY010000148.1:0-6200 GCA_028724485.1 Bacillota bacterium
GCGCCCCGTATTCAATAAATTTGTAACGAGTCATGGCTTGCGTTTCGCCTGCGTATGCACGAGCGAGATTGGTTATAGTTTTGCTGTCGATAAGTTTCATATTGTTTTCTCCTTTTCTGTTATGTTGCAATTATTGCAAAATAGCGACGTTTTATACCTGACAGACGATTTTGTATATTTCGATATTAAACTATTAAAAGTACGGACAAAGCGAAAACTTGTTTTAAGACAAAGCGGAAACTTGTTTAAGACAGAACGGAAACTTGTTTTAAGATAAAGTGAAAACTTGTTTTTAAGGCAGAAAGAAAAACTTGTTTAAGACAAAGCGGAAACGTGTTTTAAGATAAAGTGAAAACTTGTTTTTAAGGTAGAGAGAAAAACTTGTTTTAAGACAGAACGGAAATTTGTTTTCTTACAATAGTCGGTTGTAAAAATAATTCTTTACAAAGTTTGAAAGTATGATAGAATAAACGTATTAGGAATATTTTAAAAGCAACACTAATTTTTTGCAATAAGTTGAAGTCAACAAAGAAAAACTAAGCGGCGCATTTAGTAAGAGCAGAGTTTTTATAGAGCGGTTAGCTAAAACGAGTTGTTTTTTAAAGAGAGCGGTTCATTAAAACGAGTAGTTCCTTAAACGGACAGTATCTTTGTTGAATAAGTTTAATGCAAATATTGCCCAGAGCAACCCCACAAGGGAAATTTTAAGGAGTGAGAAATGAAAAAAAGTTTATTATTGATTTTGATACTCGCTATCTGTCTTTCGCTGTGCATAGTATTTACGGCATGCAACAAAGACGAAGGAGTTGTTTTTGTAGGTATAAATAGCAAGCAGTACCCTGACAGCGGCATAAAAACGTTTGTTATTTCTTCAGATAAATACGGCTCTTCTGCCGGAATAAATTCGGACGGCAACTTTGTTTCCCGTTATGGCAATGACGTTTATGCCGTAATCGAGCTTAAAGCCGGTTATTTAATCGGTGATTTGGCGTTCAGTTTTGACGGTACTCTAAAAACCTTTTCGGCGATAGAAGAACAGCCGAATAAATATTTTGCCTATATTGGAAAAATCGAAAAACAAAATAAGAAAGCAAAACAAATCAAAATCGGTTTTTTGGGCAAAACCGACCAAAAATCGAGCAGACTTAGCATAGATACGACGCTATTAGAGAAGGTCGAAAACGCAAGATATCAAATTAGCATTGAAGGCATAGACGGCATGGACGGCGAAACGGTGTATACACACGATGAGTTTGTCGAACTGTTAAACAGTCAAGCTATCAAAGACGCTTTGGCAAATTATAAACAAGGCAGAAAAATTATCGCTAAGGCATGGCTTTTAAACGGAACGGAAATGCCAAACAAGGTTGTCCCTTCTTTTGTAGCATTAACTAATTTAAGCGGTAGCAGTTCTTCAGACTATACCGCAGAGTCTTTAGAGCCTGAAACGATGAAAACGGTTGCTAAAATGTTGATTGGCTATGACGAAGCAAGACTTGCTTTTATTTTAAAAGCTGCCGAAATCGATGAGTTTAGTCCTAATAAAACGTTGAAATCGGAATTCTACCTTGTTGATAAATTTGAAGAAATTTCCGATGAGTTAATCACATACAATATTGACGGAGTAGATTATCCTGCAAAAAACAACACTATAACACTTGCTAAGATGGTTAAAGCAAGCAAAATAACGGCAAAAATAAAACTTACGACGTTTTTGAGCAGATGTTATGAAATGCGTGACGAGCATAACAATCACTGTTTTGAATACTTAAATGGCGATTATGATACATATGATATGTTCGGTGGAACCGCAAATAAGAGTTTCAGTGTTAAACCGACTTTAAGCGAAAACTATTTGACTTTCGATTTGCTTAAGCCGTATGAGTATACGAAAAGTATATTTTCTATAAACACGTACAGGTTTAGAGCAAATAACGTGCCGTATAAAATCGGCAATGCACTTGAAAAGCTGAACGGCATAGGCAAAATCACGATAGGCAATGAAGAAGGTTGCTCGTTAAAAGTCGATTCAAGCAAAGGTTTATACGTTAATCAAATTGACGAGCAAGGCGTATCCACTAAGGATTTGTATTTCGCAAAGGGCGTTGACCTTGACTTTGCATTAAGCCTGTTTAATACTGAAAACAGTAAAACCAACGTTGAGATTAACTTTGGCGAAAAAGTATATAAGTGTCAAGTGTACAAAGACGTTGACGATACGTACAAAATGAACGAGCTAAGCGGAGTTGACGGGGTAACTTGCACTCTTCAAGCAGGCGTCGATAGCTACGATAACCTTCAAGTTAAAGTTAAGGTCTTGCTCGGTAGTAGTTTTTTAGATAGCATTAGCTTAGTTGCGATGAAAGCCGAACGAGTCGGATAATGAAACGTTATTTATTATTACGTTAAAGTTTTAGGTGCGGCGCTAGGCGCATGGCGCAAAACAAAAAACAAGCAAAAACTAGCGCAACGCAAAGAAAGTTAAACGTAATGTAAAAACGAAACGTAATACAGAGCTAAACGCAACGCAGTGCAACGCAAAGCTAAACGCAATGCAAAGCCAAACGCAATGCAACGCAAAAACAAAAAACGATAAAATGCAATTCAAGATTTAAACGCAATGCAAAAAATCGATACAATTCAAAATTTTAGCGTTCGACAAAAATCGGCATTGATACGAAAAACAAAGCGGACTATTGTAGTCCGTTTTTGTTTTGGGGTTTTTATGATGCGGCAGATTTAAAATCTTAAAATTGTGTTTAAAACCGCTTTAAAATAACTGCGATTTATATTATAATTTTTATATGAGAATCGAATGTGAAAAGAAAACAGAAGATATAGAAATTGCGCCTTGTCTTGACTTGTCGCAAGGTCTACTCAAAATTTTGGCTTCCCGCGGAATAACGGGTGAAGAAAACATAAAAAAGTTTTTGTCGCCGTCCGAAAAGGATATGCTTAATCCGTTTTCGATAGACGGAATGAAAGAAGCGGTAGACAGATTAAATCTTGCCGCCTGTCGCAATGAAAGCATTTTGATTTTCGGCGACTACGATTGCGACGGAATTTGTGCAACGACTATTTTGTACGAAACCTTAAAGGGCAAAGTTTCGTCACTTCATTATTTCGTTCCCGACCGCAATAACGACGGTTACGGAATGAGTGTTGCCGTGCTTGAAAAGATTTTGTCCGAATATGAAGTAAATTTGATTGTCACGGTCGATTGCGGAATTACGTCCGTAAACGAAATAGAGTTTTTGAAAGCGAGAAACGTGGACGTAATCGTGACCGACCACCACGAACCGCAAGACGAAATTCCCGACTGCATAATCGTCAATCCTAAATTGAAACGCACGACGTTTTCGGAATTTTGCGGAGCGGGCGTAGCTTTAAAATTGTCGGAAGCGTTGACTTCGAGAAAGGAAGCGTTAAAATTTGTAGACGTTGCGGCAATAGCAACGATTGCCGACATTGTTCCGCTTGTCGGTGAAAACAGAATTATAGCCAAGCTCGGCATCGAAAAAATGAAAAAGTCGCCGCTACTTGCTATAAAACAGCTTGTCAGCGAAAACGTGAACGCTTATGAAATTATGTACAAGGTTGCACCGAGAATAAATGCGGCAGGGCGTATGGATACCGCTATGAAAGCGGTTGAAATGTTTTTGTCCGACGACTATTTTATCATAAAAAAGATTGCGGACGAACTTTCGCAAAACAACGTCGAAAGACAAAAAAAATGCGATGAAGTAGTCGTTGATTGCGAAAGAATGTTAAAATCGACGCGGTTCGACGATCTTAATTTTATTGTGTTGTCAAGCGAAAAATGGGAAGCGGGAATTCTTGGAATTGCCGCGTCCAGACTTGTTGAAAAGTACAATCGTCCTACGTTGCTGTTCGCCGAAAAAGACGGCAAACTTAAAGGCAGTTGTCGTAGTATAAGTTGTATAAACGTGTTTGAAGTCTTAAAAAAATTCGACAGCCATTATCTTTCGTTCGGCGGTCACAGCCTTGCGGCAGGGCTTGCAATCGATAAGAAAGAATTTGAAACTGTCAAAAAACTTTTGAACAGAGAACTTTCGCATCTCGACAAAAGCATATTTTTCGATAAAGTTCGATACGATTTGGAACTTGACCTGTCCGAGCCGCTTTTGGATTTTGCAAAAGAGCTTGAAAAATTAGAGCCTACGGGCTACGGCAATCCTAAGCCTGTTTTCAAAGTAAACGCAACCGGTTTAAAATTTGAAAGGCTTGGGCGAACAGACCACATAAAAGCAAAATCGGGCAAAAACGAAATTATCGGATTTTTCAAATATGACGAAAGATTTATGGTAGAATGCGATTCAACGCTAATTGTAAATCTCAATAAATCGGTTTTTCAAAACGACGTGACCGCGCAACTCGTCATTAAGGACGTTTACGTTGAAAAAATGAATTTATCCGATGAAAAACTCTCTATTGCCGCACTTGACGGCTTAGCAAGTTATTCGGAAAATAGCAATGTCGATTTAAAAACGATTGAGCTTAACGCTGAAACGTTTTCGGACAAATTCGGAACGCTTTTTGTCGCATATACAAAGGACGACTTTGACCGAATCGAAAAAACGGTTGATAAAAATCACGATATGCCTGTCGGAATAGGCGTGAAGGCAACAAGCAGTCCGCAAAATCAGATTGTGATTTGTCCTAACAAGAGTTTTGATTTTTCGGCGTTTAATAAAGTGATATTTTTTGAAAAACCTGTCGGCGGTTTTCCTTGCGATGCTATGCAATATTGTTTTTATTCGGTAGTTGAAATAAAGAATCAAACCTTGCCGACTGTAGAAAGAGAAGAACTTTTGAAGGTATTTGCTCTTTTAAAATCTAAGGACGGAACTAAGCCGAATTCAAGGCTAAAAGCCGAAATCATGCAAAAAACAGGGCTTAGCGAGTTCAAATTTTTTGCGGCTATGCAAATTTTTGAAGAACTGACCTTGATTTCGTTCGACGAAAAGGGTATTATTAACGTATCGAACAAAAAAACAAGTTTAGAAAAATCGCCGACCTATCGCGCGATTAAGGAGATAAATGTTTGACATCGAAAAGTTTAAGGATTACTATCCCGAAAACTATGCGGAAGTAAAAAAAGCGTACGAGTTTGCCGCCGCTGCCCACGACGGGCAAGCTAGAAAGAGCGGACAGCCGTATATCACGCACCCAGAAGCGGTTGCGCAAATCGTTGCCGAAATAGGGTTTGATTATCAAACCGTTATTGCGGCGTTTTTGCATGACGTTTTGGAAGATACGCCCGTTACTGCCGAGCAAATTTCCGAACAATTCGGCGACGAAATTTTGCAACTCGTTCAAGGAGTTACAAAACTCGACAAACTTAAATTTTCAACGACCGAAGACGCACAAGCGGAAAATTTCAGAAAAATGTTTTTTGCTATGGCAAAAGACCTTAGGGTTATTATCATAAAATTTGCCGACCGACTTCATAATATGCGGTCGCTATCCTTTCAACCGCCCGAAAAACAACAGTCGATTGCAAAGGAAACGCTTGAAATTTATGCGCCGCTTGCAGGTAGGCTCGGTATTTCATTCTTCAAGTGCGAACTCGAAGATATAGCGATGAGCTATATTTATCCCAAAGAATACAATTATATCGCAAACTACGTAAAAGAGAACAATTCCGAACGCGAAGAATTTTTGCGTAATATTTGCTCGCAAATTCACGACAAATTAGACGAACTCGGAATAGACGGCGAAGTCAGCAGTCGTTCGAAGCACTTCTATTCGATATTCAAGAAAATGCGTAATTTGCATATCGATATTGACCAGATTTACGATTTGCTTGCCGTCAGAATTATCGTAAACGACATAAAAGAGTGTTACACGATGCTCGGACAAATTCATACAATGTGGAAACCCATTCCCAACCGAGTTAAGGACTACATTGCCGTGCCTAAAGCGAACAATTACCAATCGCTTCACACAACGGTTATGACGCAGTACGGCAAAACGTTTGAAGTCCAAATCAGAACGAAAGAAATGCATCGCATAGCCGAATACGGCGTTGCTGCTCATTGGAAATATAAAGAGGGCAGGACAAGCACAGCGGACACCGTGCTTGACGAAAAAGTCAGATGGCTTCGTGAAGTTATGGACGCCGAAAAAGACGTTGTCGGAGCGAGAGACTTTATGGACTCGGTTAAAATCAACGTGTT